>NZ_JBDGJV010000022.1:0-69452 GCF_057656715.1 Neobacillus sp. Soil_C_43 | reverse complement strand
ACTCTGTCAGAAGTTGCTTTGCCTTCTGACAATGTTTCTGTTTTTTCCCCTTACACTGTCAGAAGTTGCCTTGCCTTTTGACAGTGTTTCTGTTTTTTCCTTTTATTCTGTCCGAAGTTGCTTTGCCTTCTGACAGTGTTTCTGTTTTTTCCTTTTATTCTGTCCGAAGTTGCTTTGCCTTCTGACAGTGTTTCTGTTTTTTCCTCTTACTCTGTCCGAAGTTACCATCCCTTTTGACAGTGTTTTACTTTTTCCTCCAACTCTGTCCGAAGGTACCTCAGATTCAGACGGGTTGAATTTTAATTCACTCAATCTGTGCGAAGGTGCTTTTGGATCATAAACAAAAAATACAGATAGCCTCAAATTTTACGAAAAGACCAAAATAAAGAAGACTGATATGCCACTACTATCAATCTTTTTAATAAAGACTACAATATTTTCTCCATCGCCATGACATCAACAAATTTACCATCAAGGATCCCTTGATTTTTAAATACCCCTACTTCCCTAAAACCCATTCTTGTATATAATCCCTGTCCTAATTGATTAAATGGAAAGGTAAATAAAACTATTTTATGGAAGCCATTTTCTTTCGCAAGGAATTCTAGTTCAGCTAGAAGCATTTTGCCAATTCCCTTTCCTCTATATTCTCTTGAAATATAAACAGAAAGATCGGCAACACCGTCATAAGCACATCGGTTATGGTATTGATTCAAAGAAGCCCAGCCAACAATTTGATCTTCATATTCTGCTACAATCACCTTATATCGACCCTGATGCTTCTCAAACCACTCCTTCATATAGGAGATATCTTTTGTTTCCGTTTCAAGCGTGGCAACTCTATCTTCGATACCTTGATTGTAAATAGATTGTATGGACGGAAGATCCAATTCTTCTGCTATTCGTATAACTACCTCTGCCATCATTCACATCTCCTTTAATAAGTAAAATCACATTCTATTTACTAATACACTAGTACAATGAAAAATTTATTTCAATTCCTTATAGGTAACTTTCTTGTAAAAGTCACGTCTAACCATATGGATGTTAGAATCTTCAGAATTAAATTTTAAAAAATAGAAAAAGGGGGATTTTAATGAAATTGATGTTAGTCATTTTATCATTTCTCAGTTTTCTTATTTTTCTTAGTTGGACCATTGTTGCTTCTAAGAAAAAAACAGGTAAAACTAAAGTTCAAATGATTGGTACTGGTGTCTTTCTTCTCTTAACCTTTGGGGCACTTTTCTATTATCAAAATGACTTAACTAAGGAAGTAAAACCACCTAAAGTGGTTAAGACAGTTGCCAAACCTGTGATTGAAGAAAAGCCCAAAGCCGAAGAACAAAACAAAGCAAATGAACAAAAGCCTACAGAGGAGCAGCCCAAAGAAGAACCTGTTGATAAGCGTGTTGCCATTGATCATGGGCCAGGAAGTAAAGTAAGAGGCCCTGCCAATCCACACTATTTAATGGATGTCACATATGATTCTAGTAATCATGTAATAAAGGGCAGCTTGAGTGTCGATTTTCTTAATAACTTAGATGTAGATTTAACAAGCTTGTATTTCAACGTATGGGCAAATGCTAACACCTATTTATTAAAGACTAAAAAAGATGCTAATGTGACATTTGACCAAATAAAGGTAAATGGACAGCTCGCAACCTATTCCCTTGAAGGCACCACTCTACATATATCTAAAGTGAGTGTGAAAAAGAAAGAAAAGGCTAAGGTTGAAATGACCTTTTCAGTGTTTGTTCCAGAAGCACTGGACCGCTTTGGCTGGAATAAAACGACCACCTCATTAGGGAACTGGTTTCCTATTCTTGCCGTTTATGATAATGAGGGGTGGAACGTAGACCCTTATTTCAACGGTGGTGAATCCTTTTATTCGTTATCAGGACAATTTGATGTAACCCTTACAACTGAAAAAGAGCAAATCATCGCTACAACAGGAACCGAAGTTGGAAAGCCGAAGATTAACGGGACATTAGCTACTCATAAATATAAGGCTGAAAATGTCCGGGATTTTGCGATGGAAATGGATCCTACCTATAAGATAAAACAAGCGAAGGTCGGAAATGTAAATGTGAATATTTACTATAAAGATGAACATACGGAATATGTAGATTTAATGGAATACGGTAGTAAGAGTCTTCAATTATTCAGTGAAAAGTTTGGAGCCTATCCATGGCCTGAACTCGATATTTGTTCAATGGAAGGCTGGTTTGGAGGTATGGAATACCCTCAGCTTGTCATGATATCCATACCTTCCGATGGGAAAGCAGCTAGAATTGAATCTACTACCGCACATGAGATTGGTCATCAATGGTTTTATGGAATTATCGGAAATAATGAATTTGATGAACCATGGCTGGATGAATCCTTTGCTAGTTATGCTGCCGCTTTATTCGACCAGACTTTAGATACAAGTCCTCCCGTGGACGAAGTGAGATTAACAGATGGTCACCTCACTCATTCCATTGAAAATTTCTTTGAAAATGGAACAGAAAGTAAACGAAACTATTATTACACTATATATATGTACGGATCCGAAACACTGAATGATCTCCGAAAAGAGTTAGGTGACGACCAATTCTACGCTTCCCTGCAAGCCTATTTTAAAGAGATGAAATTTGGTGTATCGACTACTGCTGATTTTATTAGAATTATGCAAGAGACAAGTAAACAGGATTTAACCAAATTTTTCGAGGATCATCGAGTTTTCCCGGCTGACCAAGAGGTTGTTGAGGTTAGTTCTTAACCAAAAATAAGTATTGAAATGATAAAAGAAAGCCTTCGACCCCAATGATCTATTGGAATCGAAGGCTTTTTAGGTCATTGAATAATGGTATAAATGTCGCCAGCTACTTTTTTGATATCACACTTTTTATCTCTCACATTCAGAAGAAGAACGATGGAAGTTTTATCATTATAATATACATGAAGCGACTCCCATCCCCCAACAACCCCTCTGCTGTAAACCCGGTCATCTTTATGATAAATGCCTAGACCATAACTCGATTTTTGTTTTGTCTCTACCATTTCCATTAAGCTTCTGCTTGAAATAAGCTTACCGCTCATCAAAGCTTCATCAAACAGGCTTACATCAAGTGCTGTAGCGTAAATATCCCCGCAACCAAAAAGCAAAGGCGGATTCAGTGTACTTGCATGAATTATGTGTCCTGCAATTTTGATATATCCTTCAGATGTAAACAAAGCAGGTTTTTCAGAGGTGATAAATCCCGCGTTGACCATGGATGCCTTATTAAAAATATTTTTCTTGATATATTTATGCAAAGGGAGCCCTGATACTTGTTCAACAATATGGCCAAGGACGATGTAGTTAATATCATTATAATCCCAATTTGTACCTGGAAGGAATTTAACACCGCTAATTCCAGCTCTATTAACTATTTCCTTAGGCTCCTTGTCCCCCACATGCCAAATTGGTGAGCGGATTCCCGAAGTATGATTTAACAAATGGACGATCTTCACATTTCTCGAAATGGCGGGAACATATTTAGATACTGATTCTTGAATCCGCAACCTACCGCTTTCTTGAAGTTGAAGAATACAGACCGCAACCATTGTTTTGGTTATGGAACCAATCGGAAAGGTTGTAGATGGATTATTTAACGTTCGATTAGAAATGTTGGAGTATCCGATTCCTTCAGAAAATAACTTCTTCTTGTTTTTCACTACCGCAATACTTCCATTTATATGGTTGGATTGCAAATAGTCTTTAATCTTTTGCTGGACTTGCATTTCCTTTGTTGCAGGTATTACTGAACGGGCAGAAACATTGTGTGAAGGTTTAAAGGTTTCATGGATGTGAAAGCTGGAGAGTATGAGGGGTAGCAAATAAATTAAAAGATATTTATGCTTCATGTTAAGTCCTCATCTTTAAATATTATTTATTGCTTATTTTTAATTAAAAGCTGAGAAATCATTCATAGCTAAAAACATCAAATATGAAAAAATGCCTAAAACCCTATACACTGAAAGGGCTTGATCCGTTTATAGGTAATGACTTACGAGGGGGGACGAACCTTCATATTTCATATAGATTCTATCCCCTCTTATCTCCATGGAAATTCATTGAACTTATTATAAATAAAATTTCATTAGAATAGCTCATTATTGATTAGCTTTAACAGATCATTCATATCAAAAGGATGATACTTTTTAACACTCTCAGAAAAATGAGATATCCTTTGCAATGTGTCTATACTTTCAATTGGATGAGAACCAGAAGCACTCTCTGCGGATAGCATTACAGCATTCGTTCCATCTAACACAGCTTGAAAGATATCGGTTACCTCTGCTCTTGTTGGAACAGCATGTTCGGTCATAGATTGTAACATTTGGGTTGCCGTAACCACATATTTCCCTATTTTGTTACATTCATCTACTATTGATTTTTGTATAAGAGGAATCCATTGGAAAGGCAATTCGACTCCTAAGTCACCTCTTGCAATCATGATAGCATCTGATCTTTCGCATATCTCTTTAAAGTTCTGTAAGGCTTCAAGGGTTTCAATCTTTGCCATTATCTTAGGAGGATTCGGAGTACTCTGTTTCACAAATTCGCGAACATTCTCAATGTGAGTCGGTTTCCTAATAAACGAACAGGCAATAAAGTCTACTTGATTATTAATAAGAAACTGTATATCTTCCTTGTCCTTTTCTGTAATGGCCGGCAATGAGAGTGCAGTGCCGGGTACATTAACTCCTTTTCTCGATGAGATCGTTCCACCTACTTTTACGACTGATTTAATGGAATCAGCATCAATCTCAGATACAGTTAATTCAACCTCACCATCATTGATTAGAATTTTACTCCCCACTTTAACGTCATCAATTAATCCCTTGTAGTCAATACTCCCTACTTGTTTATTACCAACAACTTCATCAGTTGTTAATAAAAATTGATCACCTTCTTGAAGGAGGATGCTGTCATCAGAAAACTGACCTAACCTTATTTTAGGACCTTGAAGATCACCGAGAATTTTTAATTCCTTGCCTTTTTCTTCACTTATTGAACGTACAAGTTGAATAACCTTCTGGTGGCTCTGGTGATTTCCATGAGAAAGATTTAAACGGATCATTGTCATGCCGTGATCGATAAGTTCAGAGATGACCTCCCTACTATTACTAGCTGGCCCAATAGTACATATACGATCTATCATATTTATCCTCCTAATCTAAGACTTCTGCATTTATTTAATAATTCCCGTCCCTGTTATTTCCGCTTCTATTTTCGCCTTTATATCAATGGTTGGAAACGTATCAACCCAATCAATTGCCTTCCATGAATTTGGATGATAGGCCATAACTTTCCTTCCAATTCCAAAGTAATCACAATTAGCTTGTTGTAGTTCCTGTATAACAAATTCAGCCTTTTTTGTTAATTGCTTGGAGATCTCTTTATTCAATTTCTTTATTGCACTTTTCTTAGAAAGCTGATCTAGTGGATATTCTACAGCTGTAATATTTATTTTTAAGGTGATTTCAGCTGAGATTTTATTTTGTTTATCTACTTTCACTTTTAACGTTTGATCCTTTAAAAAAGTACTGGTCGATATGAATTGATTCTGATGCCGTGCTTCTTCTGGATTGACCTTTAAAGTAAACCTTGACACATCGCTATCTTCTCCATTCAGATATAACAAGGTCGTAGCATCTTCACCTTCCAATATCTTTCCTGTGAACTTCTTATCATGAAAAAGTGCCATTCCCAGTATTTCAAAAGAGTCTGTCCCTTTTTTCATTACATATGGCAAGGCAAAATCTTTCCCAGGGTCAAATAAATCAGGGCAAATAGATTGAATAGTTTCAATCGGAATTAGTGTATGTTTTTCTGATCTGTTGATTGCATCCAGCAGCTTTTGACTAATAAAAACTTCTTTTGACTTATTTATTTTCAAAAGATCTTTAGCGGTACCCCGGGTAATCACCAGTTTCGCCGCTAAAGAATTCCTTGGATCTCTATATAAGATATCTAAGATTGGATAGATATCTTTTTTAGCTAAATCTTCTCCTAGGACAAGTACCCGCAATTTATTCGGAGCATATTCCCCGCCTAATTGCTTCTCAATACCTGCTCGAGTATCTCTAAAGGTATTACCTGTAGTACTATAAATAACGTTCGTTGCAGAAGGTTTTCCTACGGCAGCACTATCTGATCTAATTACCCGAATGACTGCAGTATTTAAAAGCTTCTCCCCTTCCGCTACGTCAAGACCAATGCCCAAAACTAAGCTATTATCTTTTAATAGATGTTGATCCCAACACCCCGTTAATAACCATAAGACAAAAACGCCGTAGATGGCTTTCCATTTTCTCATAAAGATGAACTCCTATAGTTGAACTTCTTCCTTACTATGGATATGAATAACGTAAGCAATGGAATTAAGACAATAAAGGCATAACTGCTAAAAGAGACATATTTTCCAAATTGTTCAATTCCGGATTCGGAGGAGAGAAATAACCCAATCAGAAAGACAATGAGCGGCAAGTACCAAACGGGATGCTTTCTTTTGCCTTTATGAAAGAGATTAGCTGCTCCTGAACTTGAAAGATATAAATAGGTTACAAAAGATGTAGACATGGGTATGATCCAAATGGATAAAAAGATTAAATCTAGTCTCTCAATCCACGTAAAATTGACCGCTTTCAATATATACAAAACAGGTTCTGGAACTATCTTGATCTCCTCAGGGCTAAATATCAAATAGCAGCTCACCGAAAAATAACCATAAAACAAAGTAACCATCATATTTGCCAATGAAATGTTTTTTAATGATTGTTTATATGTTCCTTCAACGAAGGGTAAAATCATCAACATTAACTCGAATCCTATCATGGCGACAATCGCATCATGAGCACCTATAACCATATTTTTCAACCCTGATTGACCAATTGGAAATAGATACGCCAATTGAATATTAGTCGAAAATGCGAACCAAGGAAGTGCGATCGATATAATGATTACACCAGTAGCAAGTGTATATAAGCGGGCTAAGACCCTCAAATTGTTTTTGCCAATATAGATCCCTGTTAAAATTAATAGCAATATTAATATAGAAAAAGGTGTATAATTCAGAATCCATTTTTTTAAAAGATCCGCAAACAAAAGAGATAATAAAGACATTACAAGCAAAAAGAAAAGCATGTAAAAAAAATTAATAATTTTCCCTAGAAATTTACCAAAAACGATGACAGTAATTTCATAGATGGTCTTTCCTTTAAATCCCCAAAGTAAAATCCATAATAAAACAATCACTACCTGTATACTAAAACCTGCAATAAGAACAGATATCCAGCCATCACTTTGGGTGTACTTATGAACACTAACAGGAAGTGATAGTAGCCCAATTCCTATTTGGGATTGGAATATCATAAAAAATAATTGTCTTTGGGTAATGCTCTTTTCATTCATTTCGTTTCCACCCTCTAGGATTGCCTATCCGAGTGATATCCTTTGGCCGTGTACTGGTTGGTCTTTTAATAATTTTCCAAAGAGGAAGGCGGATAACAGTAGCTTTATTATCCGATAACTTAAAGGGTGCTAAAGGAGAGAAATAGGGTGTACCAAAGGATTCTAACTTACATAAGTGAACGAGAATCATCATTAACCCGATTACAATCCCGATAAAGCCAAATAGAGAAGAAGCTACCATAAGAGGGAAACCAAGCAAGCGAATCGACGTTCCCATCTCAGTGACAGGTATGGCATATGAAGCGACTGCTGTTAAGGCCACAACCACAACCATAGAATTTGATACTAAATTAGCTTCCACTACCGCAGTCCCGATGACTAAACCTCCAACCACACCAATCGTTTGGGCAATCGGACTCGGCAAACGAGTGGCCGCCTCACTTAATAATTCCAAGATAATAAGCATGGACAAGGCTTCCACAATAGGGATTTCGGGTACATATTCCAATGTTCCTTTTAAAGCAAATACAAGTTCAAACGGGATTACCTCATAATGAAAGGAAACCACTGCAATATATATAGCAGGTAATCCAATAGCAATCATGACACTTAATATTCGGAATATCGTAATAAAGGAACCAATCAGCCATCGATTATTATAATCGTCAGGTGACTGTAAAAAAGCAAAGAAATTAACGGGTGCGATAATAGCTGTCGGATTCCCCTCTGCTAATATGGCAAATCTTCCTTCCATTAAATTAGACACTACCCGATCAGGCCGTTCCGTATTCAACATTTGAGGAAAAGGTGAGAATGATTCATCTTCAATACATTCTTGGATGTGTCCAGGTGCTTGAATATAATCTACCTTTAAGTAAGATAACCGTCGGTATAATTCTTTGATAATGTCGGTGTTAATCAAATCCTCTATATAGATAATCGCAATATCCGTATGGGATCTCTCCCCCAGCGTCATATACCTTACACACAGTTTCGGATTTTTAATGGACCTTCGCACTAATTGAATGTTTGTTTCTAAACTTTCAATGAAACCTACATGTGAACCTCTTAACACTTTTTCACTTAAAGGCTCTTGAATCGTTCTCGTTTCAAGAGTTGAAGTATAGAAAACGGCTGCGTATTTCTTACCTTCCGATATGAAAATAGAATATCCATCTAAGAGCAAACTTGTGGCATCAAATAAGTTATCAATTTTCTTGTCATATATCATTTCATCCATACTGCTCAAAACGCGAGTTAAAACTTTCTCGGAGATTTTTTCCAAATCGACTAGAGATTCAATGTAAAGTAGGGAACCCTTTTCAAATACCTCATAAATAATGAGATCTTCGGTATGAACAAGTGAATTTTGAATAAAGAGTATGTTGTCAGTTAAATTGGCAGAGAAAGATTTCATTTCTTCGTGTTGGAAGTTTTCACATTCATTAGAACTTGTCATTTTTTTTATCTTTTTTCTGAACATGAAAAAACATCCTTTACTCATTTTTTCATCTAAAGTATTTCCAGTATAAATAAGGGTTATTCTATCCATATTCCTTATTCAGACTCGATCTGTTTATGTAATTACCATATTGTACCGAATTATTTTATTAATTATTAATCAGATTTCTCCTAAAACTACGAATAAAGAATGAGGGATTAATGAAATCAGACGCTTATTTGGTAATAAGTGTTAAAATCAAATTAAAGGAAAGGAAAAACAATATGAGTGATAAATCATGGAGGGTTAATAGTTACAAAGAAGGAAAGTACACTGTCAGTGTTAGAAGAAATTTAGAGAATGACCGAATAGATGAAGGCGATTTTCCAGAAAAGGAATATAAGAAAAGTAATAACCTTAAGAAATGAGATTTTATAATTTAGACAATTTATAAGGACAAGACCCCTTGCTCTTGTCCTTCAAATAATCAATTTATCCCGTTTATTAATCGCCCCATTTGCCTCTAAAAGCAAAAAAAGCCCTTGATATCAAGGACTTTTTACGATGACCTGTGAGGAATTCGAACCCCCGACCTCAACCCTGTCAGAGGTGTAAAGTGAATAAGATTATAAAACTTATTATGTTTTAAACAGATGTAATTGGTGGCAGCATTACTTAGGACTTCACTAATAATAAAAATGAAAGATACATAAAAATCATGAACATTAACAGAGCAAATAAACTAGAAACAAAGATTATGGAATGGTTAGAAGGTGTGTAGATTCCACCTTTAATTTCCATTCTTTTCCGTGTGTATTGTATCGTAGATAATACACAAGTTATAAAACCGATAACACACGCAAAGATTCCAAGAATGATGACTAAGGTATTAATGTAGTGATTGGAACTGATTTTAATTGTAAAATGTAATGAAGTTGTTAAAAAACCTACTCCTGTTATCGATATAGCCGTACGTATCCATGCAAGATATGTTCTTTCATTTGCTAAATGCTGCTGTGCATACTTTACACTATCTCCTGATGACTCTTCTATTCTATATAAAGCTTTCATTAATGATTAAATCCCCTTCATTTCCTCTGATCGAGCCGAAAGCCACTTATCCCAAACTTCAGCGAATACCCCGGTCAATGCTAGTGAAACATGTCCACCTTCAAAAACCTCATAAGTTTTATCCTTACTTGAAACAAGGTCCATCACCGGAAGACTTTGCTTATCTAATATAATTGTGTCACGTGAGCAAGAGAAGACAAAAAGCGGGCAGTTTATATTCTTTAAATCCACATTCCTGCCACCAATCACCAATTCTCCCTTTAAGAGTTTGTTCTCTTGATAGAGATCGTTAAACAACTGTTTGAATGCAGCACCTGCAAACGAAGCAGAGTCATTCGTCCACTTATCCATTCGGCGCCACTTTTCTACATATTTCTCATCATGTGCACGGGTGACGAGATTGATCTTAGAACTTGCAAAACCAGGTGATACCATCCTATATATCAAATGCATAATTTCTGATGGAATGGTCCCATGTGCATCAGCAAAACGGTCAAGACTTAGCTGCCCTTTTTGTAGTGCTTCCAGCATTTTATCAGGAAAGATGCCGATACTAAAATCGATTGGTACGGCCGCAAGGGATAAATTCTTAATTGGCAATTCCGTTATGGAAGCCAAGATGGCTGCAATGGTTCCTCCCAGGCAATAGCCGGCAAGGGATATTTCCTTTGCACCTGAATGTCTTAAAGCTCGTTTAAGGGCGTTCTCCAAATAATCAATGATATAATTATCAAGAGTGATATCAGAATCTTCAAGCCCAGGGGAGCCCCAGTCCAATAGGTAGACATCATAGCCGCGCTCGGTAAGTCCGCCTACAACGCTGCTTCCTTCCCCGATGTCAAGAATGTACGCCTTATTTAACAAGGAGTATACAAGAAATAACGGAATCGCATGTCTTTTTTCCTTTGCAGGATAATACCATAGGGTTGCTTTATTTTTCTTCCAGACAGTCTGTCTCGGTGTAGGTACAATATCTGGCTTTGGCTCGGTCATAATTTTATATAGCTGGTTCCACCGTTTCGTTTCTTTTTCTAAATTTAAGTTTGGAAAAAGGGTTGTTCCAAATGCTTTCATTATTTTTAATGCTCCCTTCAATGTTGTTATTTTATTGTGTTAATACCAGTGAGCACTAGTTCTTTATCCTGCTTTTTTTTCGGTTCTTTTTTCTGCTTTTCCTGCTCTATTTCGATGAGACCTCTCTCTATTTCTTTGCGCAATTCCTGAAGGTCAGCATTCATTTTTTGCGTTTCCGCCAGCTCTTGGGCCATCTTTTGGAATTCATTCTTCATTTGCATGACAATATTGACTACTTCTTCGAACATTCCTGAATTTTCTTTAGTAATGGAGCTTACACTATCTTGTAATTTCCAAATTTGTTCTTCTAAAATATCTATTTTTTCTTCTGTCTGAATAGACAACTTTGCGGCATTAGCGACATCTTTCTTTGTCGGGATATTCATTAGTGCCGCAATTTGCTCTTGGTGCTTTCTAAGTCGCTCTAGGTAAAATGAATAGGTGTTTAGGCCTGAACCTGCTGTGCGCACAAATTCTTGGTTGTCTGTTAGGTTATATAATAGGCCAGTTACTTGTTTGTCCCACATTTCACTCAATTGGTTGAATCCAGAAAATAGGTCATAGATTTTTTCATTTGACATATTGTTTCTCCCTTAAATTATGACTTTGAAGGTTCTTCCGTTTTTTCCATATATTTATTTAGCGGTAAGATAAGTTCTTTGAATTGTGTTGTAAACAGATTGACAAATCCTTTTTGAAATTCATATAGAGGATTTCCAGTTTGTTTAACAGTATTGATATATTGCATTCTTCCTTTTTTCCTAAGCACAATATAATGCTCCATCATTTCTACATATTTCTCAATCGATTGGTAGTTTGCAATATTTCGGCACGGTGTACTTAAGAGTGACAATACTGTCTTTTGAATTTGATTCATTTGCGCATTCATTTCCTCATAAGACTGAACCGGAAAGAAATGCTGCAAGGTTGTGGTTGACATTAAAAATTCATCTCGAACAGTCTTCTCCCATTCAGTAAATTCCTTTGTAAATTGCTCTGCTATTGCTATTTTATTTCCCTGATTCCGTTGTACACTTTCAGAGAATCGTCTCACCTTTTCTAAAAAGACTTCGTCGCGATGTTCAGCACACTTTACCCATTCATCAAATTCCTGATATGCAAATTTCCAGAGCAGGTCTAGGCTAGAAACCGATGCTTCATTTTCGCCATCGACAGTGATTGCTTCGTCCTCTTTTTCCTCTTTTAATGGTTCACTTACAGTTTCAAGCGTTTCGTCAACTTCTTGTTTTTTCTTTCGCGTTATTGTTTCTTTCAATGATTCTTTTAGATTATCTTTTTTTGCAGCCATATTTCGCACATCCTTTTAAAATTTTTTTAATCAAAGTTGCCATTAGAGGTTCACTATTCTTTTATCATTCTCAGTTGAGATTCGTTGTTTTGGTTTTCCGAAAAGGTATATGAGTATAGCTGCAATCACCATACCAACTGCCATCCCATAAATGGATGTACTAAAACCACCTGCTGGATTTGAACCAGAAGCTTGGATGAGTTTTCCAAAAATAATTGGAGTAACAATACCTGATGAAGTCATTACTCCATAATAAGTACCAGTCATAACACCTCTCCGCTGTGGGAGTAAGCTAGTTACTGCCGTAGGATTAAGTGTGTTTATTGTGGCTACTAATGTATTTACTAAAGAAAGAAGGATGATTATTGAACCCGAACCATTTAATAGGGGATACATTGAGTACAAAATCCCTGCTAGAATAGCACAAATGGCAGTAAATAGAGTTCGCGACTTCCACAAACTTTGAGTTTTTTTGTATAAACGATCTGAAATGATGGCTAGTACCATTCCAAGTATCGCTCCTATTAATCCGGAAATGGCAATAACCATTGCAGACTGTTGTTCAGATAATCCCTTTACTTTCATTAGGTATGAAGGATTAAAGGTGAGTCCAAAGACAATTAAAGAATAGGCAATAAATGAAGTTAAAGTTGTAAAAATAAAAATGGGAGATCGTAAAGCTTTCCAGATATCTTTCCTCTTAATATTTTGTTTGTTTCCCTGTATATTTACTTCTTCTTCAAAAGATACAGGTGCTTTCATGCGTCCCAGCCAAATCCAACAAATTAACCAGACAAAGCTACAAATACCAGAAACAAAAAACGCCTGCTTCCAACCATAATTTGAGATTAGAAAAACCACAATTGGGGCAGTAACAGCGATCCCCACAATATTGCCAAAATTTATGATCGATATGGCAAGTCCACGTGATTCTGGTTTAAACCATTTACTAATATGGCTGACTGCGGTTGCTTGAAAAGCACCTTCTCCTGCACCTAGTAATACTCTACTAATTATTAGTAGCGGTAGACTTGATACAACCAACAACATAGATTGCGCAATTGTCCAAATAAGTGCCATGATAGCCAGTAATTTCCCAGTTCCATAACGATCAGATAAAGAAGCCCCTATTATTCCAACTATTGAAAACAACCAAAAAAAACTGCTGCCAACAATACCAAACTGAGTGGAGGTTAGATTCAAATCCTCCATAATATGAATTCCGGCTAAACCTGTAATTGATTTATCAGCAAAATTAATAATAGACATAATAAAAATTGCAAGTAAAATAATCCATTTTGTCCATCTTTTCATTACAACTCCAGCCTCTCATCCATTCATTTCTTTCGATAAAAATTAGCAATCATACATAAGGAAATAAGACACCTACTTTGCTCGCCCTAATAGCGAGAAAAATTGAGCAGGTGCTTAATATAAAAAAATTGAATCTAAATATTTTTCTTTGTTAATTAAGGAGTTACGATATTTGGAAGAGCTTCGAACTTATCTAAAAGGGATAAAAATTCATTCAATTTTGTTTGGTCACCAGAAATGATTACTTTACCTGCTGCTACAGCCTGTTCTGGAGAAAGCATACCAAGTCCAATTCCATAGAATGTAAATTGATCAAGAGTTAAGGAAACATCTGAATTAGCATCAAACTTACCAGCTTTATAAATTAAAACGGAATTTTCTAAGTAAATCGCATATTCTTGATTGGAATTTGATAACGTTACATTCAGCGTTATTTTTTTACCCTCTGCTTTTGGACCGTTTAGTTTAACAGCAATCAGCTTTAAGAATTCATCTACTGGCATATTTTTTATGATGCCGGAAACATCTAATGGGGAATTATCTTTATTAATTCCATTTCTTAGTTCCGATGAACCGACAAGATAAATATTACGCCAATTGGCAGATTCAGCTTGGTATCCTAATTGTTCGAATGCATCCGCTAATAAATTTTTTGCCTCCGAATTTTCCGGGTCGGCCATGATGACATTTTTTAATACTTGAGCTACCCAGCGATACTCACCATTTTCAAAGTCAGCTTTTGCCTGTTTCAAAATGTTAGCCGCTCCACCCATGTATTCTACATATTTAAGTCCAGCTTCCACTTGTGGCAATGGGTCTAAATCTGAAGGATGAGCACTATAATAACCTAAGTAAAAATTGTAAATCCCTTTTGAATTATGCTTTAAAGTACCGTAATATCCACGATTCCCCCAATAAGTATCCAATGCTTTTGGAAGTTTGATTGTTTCAGCTATTTCATCCATCGTATATCCGTGATTGGCTAAACGAACAGTCTGATCGTGCATATATTTATATAAATCACGTTGCAATTTCAAATGGTTTAATGCCTGATTCTTACCCCAAACAGGCCATGCATGGATCATGAGCAAGGCATCAATCTCTTTATTTTCAAATAAATCGATTGTTTTATCGAGTGAATTAGCCCAATGAAGGGCATCCCGGGTTTTTGCCCCTCTTACCGTATAAATTTGATGCATCAATTTATTGGCGTTCTCTGATACGAATAATGCTTTGTACTCTTGGATATAAAAATGCATTTCAGCTGGTGCTTCTGTGTTTGGAGTTAATAGAAATTGAAAGGTTACCCCATCGATTTCCATCGTTTGGATTTCGTTTACAATCTCAACAGTAGGTTTTTCAAAACTCATCGTCCCTGAACTCATCGTATTACCTATACCTATAGATACGGAGCCCTTTGTGCCGTCAAGTAAATTTTTCCCAAACTGATACTCTGCTCGACGCGCCATGATTGTCCCTAAAAGCACATTTTCACTTAACGCTTCTTCTGTAAAATATTGGGGAACTATAACTGGAATATCTGGATTCTCCGCATATTTTAGAACTGCTTGAATACCGCCAAAATGGTCAGCATGACTTTGACTAATAATGATGGCTGAAACTGGCTTTCTTGGACGATGTTTATAATATAATTCCATTGCAGCTTCAGCAGTTTCAGTGCTTCCTAATGCATCACAGACAATGACTCCTTGTTTACCTTCAAAAAAGAAAGTGGTGGCGATTGATTGTCCACGAATTTGATAAACCCCTTCTACTACTTCAAACAAACCCGAGATAGCCTGTAATTGGGCATTTCTCCATAAACTTGGATTCACTGTGTCCGGAGCCGTGTCGTTTAGATATTCTAACGATTCTATGTCCCAGATGATTTCCCCAGAATCATCCTTAATCACGTTGGATTCTAAAGGTGCAATAAAGCCTCGGTTTGCATCTACGAAATCCTGTAAATCATCAAAATTTAGAGATTCGTACACTGCTAAATTTGCCTTTTTTGTAAAAGAAGTTGCGGACATAGGTTGAGTTGAAACTTTACTTTTCATACAAACCTCCAAGGATTATTATTTTAAATTTTAAAAAAAGGAAAACACTTTTGACTACCTGGCTATAATGTCAGTTCACCAACCAAACATTAAGAGGAGTTTTCAAGTGTTTTCCATATAACTAGATTGCCAGACTATGAAATGTAAAATTAGCGCTTTACATCTTGTAAACGAGATTAAGCCTTTATCGCAGGTACCTCGAAAACTTCATTTATCACTTTGGTGATTATCGTGGCTGGTATCTTATAGAAAACTCCGGCAGGGTCATTATGAACAGCTGGTACCAAATGTTGAAGCGTCTCTTCGTTACATTCAAATTCACCAAAAGTGTCTGGCAAATTCACTGCTTTGCGGAGATCTCTTATATATTGGACAACTTCCGCTAAACATTTCTCTGGTTGCTCTGATGGATTTGCGATTCCCAACGCTTGGGCAAACCCCGTAATTCTTGGCAAATAGTACGTCGGCAGGGACTCCATTACATTTGGCAACAATACAGCGTTTGCAAGCCCGTGCGGGATATGAAATTTTGCCCCTAACGCATGTGCCATGTTATGGACTGGAACCGCATTCATCGCAAGGCAAAAAGCAGAGATAGCCATCGAACTTGCCATTAGCATATTCGCTCTTGCTGAAAGATCGTCCCCTTTTCGAACAGCAGTTTCTAAATTGTCTACAATCATTCGAATCGATTGAATTGCATAGGCGTCTGTCATCGGATTGGCCTTTTGTGAAAAATAAGCCTCCACTGCATGAGTTAATGCGTCAAATCCTGTAAAGGCAGTGATTTTAGGAGGAAGCCCTACAGTTAAATCCGGATCCAGAATCGCCATATCTGCATTGATAAATGGATGAAGAAGATTTGTTTTTATTCCAATCTTTTCATTAAGGATAACGGCTACTGGTGATACTTCAGCACCCGTACCCGCCGTTGTCGCAATAGCTACATGCGGAATAAAAATATATTGGGCTTCTGGCCACCACTCCATCACATTTCCGGTAAGAAGGGAATCACGTATATCATTCAAACCTTTATGGAGCATCCACTTGATCCCTTTTACCGTATCCAAAACGCTGCCGCCACCAAGAGCAATTAAGGAATCACCGTTGCATTCTTTAAAGAAACGAGCTCCTCGATTAATAATTTCACCTTTTGCATCCTGTTCGATATCTTCAAACACCCCAACCAGCTCAGGCGTACCCGGCATGATTTCAAATAATTCTTTAATTTGAGCTGTAATTCCGGCCTGGGTTAAACCCTTATCCGTGAAAAGTACTGCTCGTTTACCCCCAAGCCCTTTTATCATCTCAGGAAGCAAAGTTCTTGATCCCGCCCCGCTATTTACAACCGTTCGAACAGAAAATTGAAAAAATGATGTCGACATAGAATCACCTGCTTTTTTATTTTTTTATTAATAAATGAATCTGTATTATCCCAATAATATTTGGTACCAATGTTTTTGGCTTACTTCAGGTACAAGTGAACAGTGAACATGCTTTAGCTGCGAATATTCGTCCAGTGCATGGCGGCCTAGCTCTCGCCCGAAACCGCTTTGCTTGTATCCCCCAAATGGAGCATCACTGCGGAGCATATGCCAATCATTGATCCAGATCGTTCCAGCCTTTAATTCACGAGCTATTTTCATTCCTTTATTTACATCTTTTGTCCAAACTCCACCTGCTAATCCATAAATCGTATCATTCGCGATTTCGATTGCTTCCTCAATTGTGGAGTAACGGATGACTGAGAGCACAGGACCGAAGATTTCTTCTCTAGCAATCTTCATGTCATTATGAACATCGGCAAAAATGGTAGGCTCAATATAATAGCCATTTTCAAATCCTTCAACAATTGCACGCTTTCCTCCGCAAATCAATCGTGCCCCTTCTTGAATTCCGGATTCAATATAAGAAAGTACGGTATCCAATTGTTGCTGAGATACCATCGGTCCCATTCCTGTTGCGATATCTAATGGATTTCCAATTTTAATCGTGCTGGCAAGTTCAGCTAATTGTTCAATTACTTGTTCATAAATGGAATCATGTACTAATACACGCGTACCGGATTCACAAACTTGTCCAGAGTGTGTCAAGAATCCGAATAAAATGCCAGGAATGGTAATGCTCATGTCAGCATCAGGCAATACGATTGCCGGTGATTTCCCGCCTAACTCAAGCGTGACACGTTTCACCGTTTTAGATGCCTGCTCCATAATGCGGCTCCCTACTTCTGTAGAACCGGTAAATGCTACTTTGTCTACACTTGGATGCGTGACAAGTGCTTCTCCAATGCTGGCACCAGGGCCAGGTACAACATTGAATACACCTGCCGGGATTCCAGCTTGAGCAGCCAATTCAGCTAATTTCAAGGTAGATAACGGAGTATTGGATGCTGGTTTAACTACGATCGAGTTCCCCATAGCTAACGCAGGAGCAATTTTCCACATTGCTAAAATCATTGGAAAGTTCCAAGCAGTTATAGCTGCTACCACCCCAAGCGGCTCTCGCCAAACTTGATTATTACTTGGTCCAGGAAATGGGACAGTAGGAAGAGACTCAACATACGGATACTCGACAGTAAACTTTGCAGTTTGCTGTAAGAGATCCACAATGGATAGGATGTCTAAGTTTGAAATCCGTCGAACGGTAGCTCCCGAACTAATAGACTCTAAATAACCCAATTCTTCAGCATGTTCAATGATCTTATTTCCAAATTGGACAAGTACGTGAGCACGTTCTTGTGGAGATTTTTTAGACCATACTCCTGAATCAAAAGCCTGGCGGGCAGATGAAACAGCTGCCTCTACATCTTCTTTCCCAGCTTTCGCCACCTTAGCCGCGACTTCACCAGTTGCAGGGTTTATTACATTAAACGTTTCTCCGCTTATAGCTGGCTTCCACTCTCCATTTAAAAAGAGTGGAAATTCCAATACTTGCACTGTTGATACCATAGAAATTCCTCCTTGTTATTTACTCATTAAAAATCCACCAATTGTTTTTTAGACAAGTTCTTTATCAAACTTATTAAACTTCCACTGGTTCAACACGCAAAGCTCTTCTCAAAATTTTACCTGTACTGTTCTTAGGTAATTCCTTCATAAATTCCACTAGCTTTGGAAGCTTGTACTTTGCAAGCTTGTCCTTGCAGAAATGCAAGATGTCATCCATCGTTAAACATTCATCGTTAGATACAACGAAAGCCTTTACAATCTCTCCATATTCTGTATCCGTAATCCCTATTACAGCTGCTTCCACAATAGCCGGGTGTTGATATAATACTTCTTCCACTTCTCTCGGATAGACGTTGTACCCGCCAACAAGGATCATATCTTTTTTACGGTCCACGATATATATGTATCCTTCTTCATCCATTCGGGCCAAATCACCTGTATAAAACCATCCATCTTTCAAGGCTGAAAATGTAGCTTCCGGCATTCCTAAATACCCCATCATCACATTCGGACCTTTTACAATCAATTCTCCGACTTCTCCTCTTGGAACTTCCATTCCATCCGGATCCACCACTTTGTTCTTTACATCTGGTATATCTATACCAACAGAACCAGGTTTACGTGTTCCCCGCAATGGGTTGAAAGCTGTAACAGGGGCAGTTTCAGAAAGCCCATAGCCTTCTATAATTTGAACGTTATACTTTTCTTCAAATCGATGAAGCAGTTCAACCGGAATCGAAGCACCACCTGAAAAACAAGCGCGAATAGAAGAGAAATCTGCTGCTGTTGTCTCGGGCAACTGAAGCATGAAGCTAAACATGGTTGGAACCCCAGCAAACAAGGTCGCTTTCTCTCTTCTAATCGTTTTTATTACCTCAACAGGACTAAATTTCGGAACAATGACAATTGTTGCCCCACAGGCAATGGGCAAGTTGATACAAACCGACATAGAAAACACATGGAACATTGGAAGAACAGTAATCATACGGTCTCCTTCTGTGAACTCTGTAAGCTTAGATAATGATTCAACATTGGAAGCCATATTTCGATGGGATAGCATGGCACCTTTCGGCTTTCCAGTTGTTCCGGAAGTATAGAGAATGACTGCCAGATCATCCTCATGGATAGAAGGGCTTACAAAAATATCATTTGTTTCTTGAAAGAGAACCTCCCATGACAATTCAGACTTGATCGATTCTGTATAGATGACCATCTTCAAATTTTCTAATTGCTCTTTCAATGGAGAAATTGTTGACTCTAAAGGAGAATCAGTAATCACAGCTTTCGCATGGCTATTTGATAAAATATAAGAAATTTCTCCTGAAGTGAAGGTTGGATTAATTGGAACAACTACTGCACCTGCACGAAGAATCCCATAGTAAGCAGTTACAAACTCAGGGCAATTTCCAAGAAGTAAAGCAACTTTGTCCCCTTTTCTGAGTCCTATTGAAGATAACCCCGCTGCAACACAATCTACCTCATTATCAAGATCTGCATACGTTGTACTTTGGTACAAAAACGTATAGGCTATATTACTTGGATATCTTTCTGCACTGTTCTTTAAATTCTCATTCAAATTCAAAACCATTCTTTTCTTACTCCCCCACTCTTTTAAAGTTTAAGAAAATTAAGAATTACTTGAATTTATTATATATATAATTTACACTTAAATAAATCAACCATTACTGATGAATATATAAGCTAGACTTCTATATTAAAAGGAGAAACCTATGCATATCGAACAACTAGAGTACATTGTAAAGGTAGCAGAAACAGGCTCTATATCTATAGCTGCACATAACCTCCATGTTTCTCAATCTGGAATCAGTCAATCTATTACTAAATTAGAAGATGAGCTGGGGGTTAAAATTTTTAAACGCAACAGACGACTTGGTGCCGTTCCAACGAATGAAGGAAAAACGTTAATTAAAAAGGCTTATGAAGTATTAATGAAGCTTCACGAATTTAAAGAGGAAGCCCAAACATATAACACTGTCCATACAGGAAATTTAAAATTATCATCCATCCCTGGCTTTATGCTGTTTCTGTTGGAACCTTTATCCGCCTATAAAAAAGCCTATCCAAATGTGAATATAGAAATCTCTGAAAAAACTACCCAGCATATTATTGAACAAGTCCAAAATAATCAGCTTGACATTGGCCTAATCACGATTTACGAAGATATATTAAAAAAAGGAGATGATCTAATATTTGAGGTAATACTTGAAGGAAAGATGATGGTGGCCGTCAGCAAAACGTCTCCATTAGCGTTACTTAAAACGATAACTCCTCAACAACTAATGACTCAGAACGTTATTTTATATAATGGTGATTATGTGAAACGATTTGCAAATAAATTAATCAGTCAATTTGGGCCATTGAATATGTTATTTACGACGGACAATTCAGCAGTAATAAAAAAAGCGATTGTTGAAGGTTTAGGAATTAGTTTAGCACCTGACTTCACTTTTAAAAATGATCCAGATATTTTAAGCGGTGAAATAGTCCCTCTCGAAATAATAGAGTTTGAACAGGAAAATGTAGGGTTAGGATGGGTCCGCTCAGACAATAATCATTTTTCAATAAACACAAAGAAATTTTTAGAACAATTTAAATTCTACTCGCGAATGCTGAATTACTCACCACGTAATGAATAATATAGAAATTAAATAATTACAATAAAGGCTGCCTTTGATATCAAAAGGCAGCCTCTTTTTTTAATTAAAACTTTTTTTCAATTCTTCTAATGTTAAATTCTTAGTTTTTTCAACTGGTTTATTGGACGTTGGAATGTATGGGTTGATGGACATGAAGTTCTTTTCGATATAGTTGAAGTCAATAATGTTAACGACTCCATCTTTATTAAGATCTTCTTTCAATCTATCCCCTGAAATTCCAGCATTGTTTGCAACAAGCTTTGCGTCATAAATATCGATTACATTATCTCCGTTGACATCACCAGCAGCAGCCGTATCCGTATAGACATTATAGAAAATACCTTGGACTACTCCATCGATCGTCCTGCTTAAAGTTACTTTTTTGCTGTATTGGAAATGCCCAGGAATATCTACGATTAACGTATATTCATCCTTCGTTGCAGGAATATCCGTTATTGTCATATAACCATTTTCTGAGATATCTGCAGGATACTTTTTACCGTTTTTATCTACCAGATAAGCTTTTGTCCCAATCTTTGAATAGTCTAAATCATAATTATCTAAATTAACTGCTTCACCATGATAGTACCCTTCGAACCATGAGTGCTGAGAAATGAATTTAAACCTTTCAGCAAATGTTGGTAAAGAAGACTTACTACCAGAGCTTGTTTGATAGGAAGATTCTTGATAATAGAATCCACTTTCTACAAAGTAATTATGGTCATCGACTACTTTTAATGTGATATCCAATAAATCAATATCATCATTAATTGAAACTGGTAATTTTGTTTTTTTGTCTGAAATATCTACAGCAAATGTTGAAATATTAGACCAAGTGTTCTCTGTAATTTGTGGCTTTGCAACGTGAATTGTCCAATTATTTTTCTTTGCAAGATCATCTAGCTGTTTAGATGGCTTAACGTCTACAACTTTATAGAAATCAGGGACATCGATTGTTACAGAAGCACTTGTTAAATCTAAAGCGTTTTGAACAGTAAATGTATTTACAAACTCCGATCCAAGACTTACACCTTTTGTATTGTTTTTTATTAAGGAATAATTACTTCCTTTATTAATAAAAGTAAAGTCTGGGAAAGTCGGATTTCCAGCTGTAGCGTAATCATAAGTATAGATAGCTACATTTGTTGGATAGTTTGCATATTCTTCTGGTAGGACACCAAATTTAAATTCACCATTTGCATTTGGGAAAAATTCAGCTGTTGGCCAATAAGAATCTTGATAAGCATACGCGGTATTTGCCTCTTGAGTGATGTCATGACCTCTACTTTTTAAATAATCAATCGTATGGTCATACAATTTTCCATGCACCCAATATGCTGTATAATCTTGTCCGTCATAACTTTCAGTTGTTAAATCTGAACTAGAAAGTTCATGGATTCCTGTTTTCTTATCAAATTCCAGTGTTGGAGCGGTATTATCGATCACCATGTCATTATCAATCTTATATGTTTTACCATCTTCCCCTGTACCAATATAAGAAACGATGTATTTACCTTCTTTAAGTGATTCATATTCTAGTGCTAACGGTTTATTCGGATCACCTGTAAAATGCTTTACTTCACCTGAAAATCCGAAGAAAATTAAGTAATCCGTATCAACTGACGCATTTTCTAAATTAAATGTGCCATAAAACCCAATTGGTTTTCCTTCAAGATCGCTAACCACGACATCAATCGTTTTCATATGACTATTTAACTTGAATTCGACTGGTGTAAACGGCTGGATGTATGGATGAAAGTTACTTAGGTCATTTGTAATTGCATGTTTAAAAAATTCTAATTTTTCGAATCCAGGTTTAGCATAACGAACATGGAAAGGAATTTGATATTCTGCAGTTTTGGACTCATTTTCAATATAAATATATCCCTCATATATACCAAATTCTGCATTAGCTGGAATTGATATTTCTGCATTTAGATTTTTACTCTCATTTCCATTCACTTCAATCGTGGATGGTAATTGAAGCGTCACACAACTCTTTGCAGCATCCTTTGAGACACCATCAATTGTTAAAAATTCAACTCTAGTATGATATGTTTCTAGTTCACTACTTAAATTCTTAATAGAAATCGAGGTTGCTCTATTTTGCGTCTCACTGGATTGTGCAATACTACCAAAAGGTATAGATCCTGAAATGTCATCGATTTCTATTTTTAAACCATTTCCATCTAAGGAAGTCGTCTTATTTTGTACTTCCAATAACGTTGTATTGTGTACTGCCTCATAAGCATCTACACGTCCTGCTCCAACTTCATTAACATTGTACGTACGCCCATTTAAAGGGTCTGCCGTATTCATAAGCGCCGCTTTTACATCTGCCACTGTATAATTTGGATGTGATTGTAATAATAAGGCTGCAATTCCAGCTACATGTGGAGTGGCCATAGATGTACCACTCATACTTGCATAACTACTGGAATAATCGACACCATCTTCTGGACTATTAATATACTCTGGAACAGTAGAGAAAGTAGACACCCCAGGTGCTACCACATCTGGCTTAATATCAAAGTTATTATTTACTGGTCCACGTGAGCTAAAATCGGCTAACACATCACCAGAGGTCATATTTGAATGTAAATCTGATATTTTAAGTTTAGTAGTTGGATCCGCTTTTAATTTATCTGAAAGTTTTACTCCATCACCTTGTAACATTTTAAATGTTGGGACATAGCCATGATTTTCACCCAAGAAATATGGAATTTCTCCATCCTCATTATTGTAAATCAATACAGCTACAGCACCTTTATCATGAGCTCGTCGGATTTTTTCATCAAATGAAATAGTACCACGAGAAATTAATGCCATTTTCCCATTAATGTCTTTGTCAGTATAATCCTCTTCAGTACCAATTCCTACTTCAACAACATCATACTCTTTATCAATTAATTGTAGATAATCCTTACCAAGGCCATGCCCCATTAAAGTATTTTGAACTGAGATATCTGCTAAACTTGCTTTAACGGTTGGAATATCAGTCGGCACATCGCTAGCACCCACAGTGATTGCTAGTGGAGAAGCACCTGGTGAACCTAACGTACCAGGAGTTGGCCCTGCATTTCCTCCGGCTATAACTGGTATGACCCCTTTTAATGCTGCATTGTTGATGGCTACAGATGTTGCGTCTAAGGAATGATTATTACCATTACCTAATGATAGATTTATTACGTCCATTCCATCTTCTACCGCTCTTTCTATTCCTGCGATAACCATTGAATCATATCCTGATCCATATTCTCCTAATACTCGATATGCGTACAAGTCAACATTCGGAGCTACACCAGTCATGGCATATTCAACATCATTTTTAGGGTTAGATGCGATTGTTCCAGCAACATGAGTTCCGTGTTCTGTATAGAATGAACTACCATCTATCGTTTCAGGTTGACCAGATGCAAGCCATTTCGCTCTAGTTGTTTCCATTGGATCGGAATCATTATCGACAAAATCATAGCCACCTTTATAAACGTCTTTTAAATCAGGGTGATTATAGTCAATCCCTGTATCAAGTACACCAATTTTTATTCCTTGTCCTTTTAAGCCCTCATTATGTAAACGATCAACACCTATATGAGGTAGCGCTGGTGGAATTATTTTTCCAGTTGTTAGTTCTTGAGTAGTAGTCGATTCATTTATCGGTAAACTAACGACATTGTCTTTCCAAATCCTTTTAACTACACCAGTCTCAAGCAAGGTATGAATTTCATTTGTAGGAATCGTCATAGCCATTCCATTAAATACATTCTGATAAGTTTGTTTAATTTGATATTTAATTGAATTTTCTTTTATATTTTTGTTTAACTCTTCCTTCTTCTTAAAAATTTCAGTTAATCGTTGTTTAAAATATTCTTGTTCCCCTTTTATCTTTTCTGCTTTATTTTTAGATGTACCTTTTGTTTTTGATTGCTGAGCATTTTCGACCGGAGCTGTTTTGAACTCAACAATGACATTTGCGGTTTTATCTTTAAGTGACAATAAACTTGGATCAATAATGAACCCTTCTTGTGGGGTTAATCTCTTAATAGATTGTTTTTGTTCTTCTGTCAGGCCTTTTAAAATCGATTCAACAGAATTTGATATAGCATACGTTTTTTGCTGAGGCATTAAATAAGATGTAAGTAAACTGGATGCTATTACACCTGATGCCATTACATTTAGGAGTTGTTTCTTTCGAATTTTCATTACTCAACGCTCCTTCTACTGTTTTGATTTCAGCTACAAATTTTAAACCTATTACTTTTTAAAAATAAGAATCTAACAGGTTACCTCAAAAAAAAATGGTTACATTTCACTTAGAGCATCGCTTTCCTCCTGATAGAATGATAGTGTAAAATAAGAGTGTGAATAATTAGACAACTCTATTAATTCATATTCTACTTGAGCTTTTATTCTCGGTAAATTGGGGGAATAGTTCAACATGTTGTTCTAATTCCGCTGCATAATTCTTCAAAAATATCATTAAATATCATCAAATTTTGGAGAATTAAACAATTTTTAGTAATATATATCGAAAAAATATCTTTGTACTTGGGGGAATCATGGTTTTCTAATGCTCAAACACATCAAAGAAAATTTATCTAAAGGAGAATTTCATTATGGATGAGGGGAAAATCATTAGGTTTTATCGCGAAAAATACCAATTAACTCAAGAGCAATTAGGAAAAGGGATTTGTTCTGGAACACATATTAGTAAAATTGAGCGTTTACATACTGAATATGCACCTGAAATAATCACTCTTTTATCAGATCGTCTAGGAATAAATATCGAAAATGAAATAGCAAAACTTAATAATATAAAAAAGCGCTTAAGCCATTGGCATGATGTTATTATCATGCAATTATTTGACGAAATGGATCTTATTAATTATGAACTTCAGCAGGAAGATTTAATTCAAATCTCTGATTATATTTATTTTTACAAATTACTTCGGGTTAAGTATTTAATATTGCATAATTTGACTGACGAAGCATTTACCATCATCAAGGAAATCCAAAAGAAAGAACATAAATTATCTGCCTATGAAGCTAATTTGTTCAAACACGTTTTAGGAGTTTACTATTTAGCAAAACATGAAAATCTCAAAGCTATTCAAGTATTAAAATCAATAAATGACACAGATTACAATAACAAGGAATATACCTATCATTTAGCAGTTGCGTATCATTCGATCGAATCACCAGCTATGGCTTATTTTTTCGCAGATAAATCGCGTCAATTTTTTAAAGAAATTAATAACTATCTTAGAGTGATTGATGCAGAAATGCTTATGGTGATTCAAGTAAAAGATGATGGAGATTTTAAGGAGACCATTCAGAGGTTTGAAAGCTTAATCAAAAGCTGTGACCTTTGTAATTCACCCGATCGAAAAGCAAAGGTGTTACACAACTTAGCTTTTGAATACTATAGAAGAAAAAATTATGAACTAGCCAATAAATACTATAATGAGTCAATGTGTCTTAAAGATAATGAATCAAGTCCTTATTTACTTTCTTTAGAAGGGTATATACGTAGTGCATATTATGGGAGTTTACTTCCAAAAGATGAATTATTACAACTTGTAAATGAAGGACTTGAAAAAGCTCTAAATAAAAATGAACACTTATATATAAACTTATTTACCTTACTTAGTTATTTACTTCAAAATAAAGAACATGAATACTATCATTACTTGTTCGATAATTCATTACCTTTCTTTAAAAAATTTGGTTTTGTTTATTTAATTAAACGTTCCCAAAAAGAATTATTTAATTATTATTTTAAACAGAAAAAAAATGGTAAAGCCTTAAAAATGGCAAATGTATTGATTAATCATTAAATAGAAATTGCATGTAAACTTACCTATCGAAATAATCTGCAGATCCTCTCTTTAAAGGGTCTGCAGATTTTTTTTGAGAACACAAATAAATACCCTAACTCTATCAGGGTTGTGAAGTTCAGCTTTTATTTTATCCTTCAAATGTTTAAAAATGGTTCATACGCATAAAATTCCCGATTCTACACATAATGAGAAAAAATTATGTTGAGGGATACAGATGAAGTTACAAAACAACGATACGGAACAGGAATCCCAAAATTCACCCGAACAAAACTGGATTGAACGCTTTTCTAAATCCAATGACTTTGTTCATGTGCATACTTCTCTACTAGATAAGGAGCCATTTTGGCTTTCCTATTTTCGTACCCTCATATCATCAGACATTTTACATAAAGATGTGTTGCCATATTTACAGGAACAGCTAAGTCTCGAAGAATTAAAAAGCAAAATCCCTGTTCAAGAAATTATTTTTACAAAGGATACAAATAAAATCATCCAAAACATATTGAATGGATATTTGGCAATACAAAGTCATCGATTTGATGAAGAATGCTTATTAATCAATATAGCTAACAGTAAATTTCGTGATGTCGGCATTCCGACCATGGAATCTTCGGCATTAGGACCACAGGTTGGCTTTATTGAAGAATTAGACACGAACATCAATCTGATTCGAAAGAGATTACCCGCCGCTGAACTACTTGTAAAAGAAATGACGGTCGGGGAACTGTCGAGAACCAGAGTAGCGGTTATTTATATGGATGGGATCGCTGATCCAGAAAACGTAAACACAGTGATCCAACGAATTGAGGATATTCAATATGATCAAATTTTAGACAGTTCCTATATTGCGTCTATGATAGAGGATAATTCTCACTCTTTGTTTCCTCAATCCATCTCAACTGAGAGAGTGGACCGGGTTTCGGCAGGACTTCCTGAAGGGAAAATTATTATTGCGGCTGACGGGTCACCGAATCTTGTCATCGCACCTGTTACTTTAATTGAATCCTTAATAGCCATGGAGGATTATAGTTTCTCATGGATCATTTCTAATTTTTTTCGCTTATTGCGATTTTTCTCGATTTTCATATCAAGTCTAGTCAGTCCTTTATACGTTGCGACAATGACCTATCATTATGAATTGATACCTGCGAAATTATTAGAAAATTTGGTTGGTTCAAGAGTATCCGTTCCATTCTCTCCTTTTTTGGAGGCACTAATTTTAGAAATTATGATAGAAATGGTCAAAGAAGCTGGAATTCGTCTACCTACAAAAATCGGACAATCCCTTGGCGTTGTTGGTGGTATTGTCATTGGTCAAGCCGTCGTTGAAGCAGGATTAACCAGCAATGTTTTGCTTATCCTAGTAGGGCTTGGAACTTTAGCTTCCTATATCGCACCTGTTTATAAATTTAGCAACACCATTCGATTTTTTAAATTCCCTGTCATCATTCTTGCCCAATTTTTAGGATTATTTGGGGTGTTTGTTGGATTATTATTTACTGTTTTACATACGCTCAGATTAACCTCACTTGGTCGTCCCTATTTAAGTATGTATCCTTTAAGGAAAACAGCCTTCCAAGATCTATGGATCAGACTTCCTTTTTCAATGCAAAAAGAGAATCCGCAATCGCTTCGGCCGCAAAAAAAGCGAAAATCTACTGAAGGTGGAAAGAACCCAGAGCCCATGAATGATTTCTATGAATAAAGAAGGGAGATATTTTTTTTATGCAAATTGATAAAAGGCATCAAATTTCTCCCTATTTAGTCTTTTTTACCATCTATAGTTCACAGGTTGGTGTGGGAATATTAAGTTTTCAAAGAATCATTGCTAAAAAGGCAGGTTATGATGCCTGGATAGGGGTTTTACTGGCTGGCTGCTTTGTTCAACTATTTATTGGGATGATGTATAAGCTTTTAGCAAAAGCTGATGGGGACATTGTGGATGTTCATACAATGGTCTTTGGTAAAGCCATTGGCAAATGTTTCAGCTTGATCATATTGTTGTATTACTGGTTAGCTAGTGTATCCGTTTTACTTGGCTATATTGAAATCATTCAGGTCTGGATGTTTCCCAATTTGTCCGCATGGATTCTTTCCATCATAATATTGGTACTCGTTTATTATTGTGTATCTGGGGGATTTCGAGTGGTCGTTGGAATCTCATTTTTATCCTTTATTTATCCACAAATTTATCTCATCATTCTATATGTTTTTCCAATAAAAGTGGGTCACTTTTCTAATTTATTGCCGATTATGAATCATACCTTTATGGATTTATTGGATTCTGTTAAAAGCTCCATGTATACATTAGCGGGCACGGAAACGTTGCTCATGTTTTATCCTTTTATAAAAAATGTACACTCATCCAGAAAATATGCTCATCTGGGGGCCTTATTTACTACCCTGCTCTATATTTTTTCTGCTATTGTTTCGTTTTCCTTCTATAGTGAAAAACAATTAGCATCAACCCTTTGGCCAGAACTGTCTTTAACTAAAATCATGAAGTTTTCTTACTTGGAACGATTTGAATACATCTATATTTCTATGTATTTAGTCATCGTTACCGCCTTACTCGCACTCTTACTATGGTGTTCTAGCAGGGGTCTTAAGAAAATTTTTAATAAAAAGCAAAAATACAGCTTAATTGCCCTTAGCATTGCTGGTGTTCTACTATGCCAATTCATTAAAGATCCTTATAAAGAACTGTTTGATCAATTGATTACGCAAATGCATTTATGGATATTTTATGTGTATATCCCTGTACTACTTCTAGTCCTTACCTTGTTAAGAAGGGGTCATAAAAATGGCTAAGCACTCTGTACTTGGATTGTTTCTACCACTATTTTTAACTGGTTGTTCCCTTATTCCTCCTACCATTGTTAATGAAATAAATATGGCACAGGGCGTAGGGTATGATGCCGCTTCAAATAACAGAATAAGAGAGACGATCGTTTTTCCTATTTTTAAAAAGGACAAGTCTTCCTCTACTGAAATAAAAGAAGGTATTGGGCAATCGAGCAAAGAGATTCGTGCCCTCATAAATAACGAAACAAGATATCCTTTAGTTAGTGGGCAGCTTCGTTTAGCTTTATACGGGAAAGCTTTGTCAAAAAGAGGGATTAACGATTTTGTAGATACCCTAAACCGTGATCCTTCCATTGGAAGCCTTGTTCAATTAGCCATTGTAGATGGTGAATCATCTGATATATTAATGACAGAGAAATTTAAAACAGAGAACATTTCCATATTTATACAAGAATTACTTGACCAAAACATGGTTTCCGGACAACTTCCTCGAACTAATTTACAGAGCTTTCTATTTCAATTTTCTCAGGTTGGACAGGATCCCTATTTGCCATTAATAAAGAAGGAAAAAGGCTCGATTAAAATCAATGGTTTGGCCATTTTTAAAGATGATCGATTTGTCACATCTTTATCATTAGACGATCAGTTCATATTTAAAGGACTAGTTGATACTTATAAGCATGGACTACACCAATTTATTTTAAGTAATGGTGAGAAGGTCGTTTTAGATATTCTTCATTCAAAGGCAAAATACAAAGTGAAATTAGTAAAGGGTAGACCGGTATTTACGATCTACTTAAAAATGAACACTAGACTTCAAGAGTTCTCTTCTCCAAAGAAACAAAGGGTACCTATTGATAAACCAAAACTTCAAAAGGGAGTGGAACAAATTTTAGAAAAGAGTACCTTGAAAATGGTTTCTCGATTTAGGGACCATCAAGTGGACCCGATAGGTCTTGGAGCAAAATATAAAGAACATTATCGAAAATTTAATGAGAAATCATGGAATTTAATTTACCCTCAAGTAAAAGTGATTGTTCATGCTAAAGTTGAAATTAAGCAAACAGGAATTGTTGAGTGATCTTTCATCCATCTGTATTGCTTCATACTATTTTCCCCTTATATAGAAAAAAGCCTTGATAACGAAATGGTTATCAAGGTTTCAGCCTGTAGACAAATCCAGAAACTTTGGTTTTGACGGCAGGCTTTTATGTCTTTATTAAATAGTTTTGCGCTCCAGGCGCTTCACTTTCCGGGGCATTGCGCCTTCCATTCCAATCAACAACGTAATAAAATCAGTACTGCCCTTTAAAGATGAAATACTAACTAAAAATATTCAGATGAATCGTGACCAATTAGAAATGATAGCTTTAGAACAACTAGTACTACGTACTATTGACAAAGTCTAGGGCTAATTTCTCTGAAAGCAGATCAATTTCTTTTACTTTTTATTTCAGAAAAAAGACGAGTATGAATATTCTACCTAATGAGAGGAAAAATAAAGAAAATTTAGTGAGTGGAGGAAAAAAGTTGTCTTCACTTCTTTCGTCATGTCAAGAGATCATAAAAAATGAATTAGGACACTCTTTTGATGTAATCAACAGAGATTTTAACTTAACCCTTCCACGCAAAAGGATAAATTGTAAGATATTTTATCTTATGAGCATTGTTGATACATCTGAAATTGAGGAAACCATTATTAAGCCTCTTCAAAAAAATTATGAATCACAAGTAAGTTCGATTTTTAATGAAACAGCCGATATTGCCAATAATGTTCTGCAGATTAAAAACTATCAATTATTGAAAGTAAAGGAGACAGATAAATTAATTACGGAATTGTTAAACGGAAAGACGCTGCTCTTTTTTGAGCAACAAGACTATGCCATATCTGCATCGACAGCGAAATGGAAAGAAAGGGATGTAGCGTCACCAGAAGGTCAACGTTCACTTAAAGGTCCGAATGCGGGATTTGTTGAGAGTTTAGATACAAATGTATCTCTTGTTAGAAAAATCATTAAAAATAAACAACTGACATTCGAAAAATTCACGCTAGGAGAAAAAACAAATACCGATATCGCAATCTTTTACTTAAGAGATAGTGCAGATAAAAATGTTTTGAATGAAGTGATAAGAAGAATTAACTCCATAAAAATAAATGAAATTATAGGTTCTAACTATATAGAAGAATATATAGCAGATAGTCCTTTTAGTCCTTTTCCAATGATTTTGAATACGGACCGACCAGATGTGGCGGCGGCTGAAATATTAAGCAATAAAATTGGAATTATAGTAGATGGTACGCCTTATGTATTAATCGCTCCCGCCCCGTTTGTTATATTTCTACAAACACCGGATGATTACTATTTTAAATGGAATTTACTCTTTGGTCGCCTCTTCCGGATTGTATCTGTCATTTTGGCAATTTATATCCCAGGCCTCTATATCTCGTTCACCAATTTTCATACAGGGCTCATTCCCTATAATTTGTTAATCAGCTTAATGGGGCAAAGTGAAGGAAGACCATTGCCCTTATTACTGGAACTGCTTTTGTTTACTTTCTTTTTCCAAATGATTATTGAAAGCGCTCTTCGAGTGCAAAAAAGTTTGGTAATGGGGATTTCCATTTTGGGTACGATCGTTCTTGGACAAGCAGCGGTTGATGCAGGAATCGTCCAACCGGCATCACTGGTTGTTATAAGCCTCTCCTACATTTTAGGATTTGCCGTCCCGATCCAAACCATGGAAACCCCGATTCGTTTATTTCGCTATTCTCTTATTATCATTGGGGCATTGCTAGGGCTTTATGGCATCATCCTCGTGACGATACTGCTAGTTTTCCATTTAACGAACCTAAAATCGTTTGGAGTCCCATATTTCAGTCCATGGGGCCCCTTCAATCTAAAAGATCAAAAGGATAGTTTGATCCGGTCATCCATAAAGAAAATCATAAATACTCCAAAGAAATATCATCATGAAGGAGATACCAAAAAGTGAAAAAAATCATTATGGCGGTTTCTTCACTCGTATTACTTATCTTAATCCTGACCAATGCGAAACAAAACGAACTCAGTCGAAATGCCTTTATATCTGCCATCGGAGTAGATGAGGGGACGAAAAAGAAATACAAGGTCTCCCTTCAAATTGTTAACCCTGCTGGATTTACGAAAGACACGAGTCAAAAAACACCTTTTTTTGTGGCGGAGGGAGAAGGAGACAGCTTTATGGAGGCATACAGCAACATATCGAGAAGTGTTTCCAGATTCGCTAACTACTCACAAGTCCAACTGATCATAATCAATGAAAAAATAGCTAAAAAACATGCGTTGAAACAAACAATGGAAAATATGTTTCGACCGGTCCGGTTTCCCTATAACGTCCTTCTACTATTTACGAAAAAAAATAATGCAAGTGATTTTCTTGAGACCTTTTCATTAATCGAACCTTTAACCTCTACTGAAATTAAAAGTTTAGGTAAGAACTTACAAGAAAACTGGGGAGTTCCGGGGATGGCCTCACCCGTAAATTTTAAATCAACGGTGTTAAAAAAAGGAAAAGATGCGGTTCTTCCCGTCATCGAATTGCAAGGAGATATAAAAAAAGGGAAAGAAAAAGCATCATTAGAATCGTCTAAAATTAGTGCAAAGCTTAAATTTGACGGATTAGAGGTATTTAACGGATATCGACCGGTAGGCTGGATAGATGAAAACCAAAGTAAAATATTCAATTTATTGGAGAATAAGCTGGAGATGGGGTATTTTGAGGAAAAATGCTTAAATGATTCAAAGTTTGTCATTCGTACATTTAAAGCTCGCACAAGAATGAAGGGCAAGATTATGAATGGAATCCCACATTTTTCCATCAACACCACTCTACGGGGGAATTTACTTAACTACTTTTGTTCTGAGGATTTGCAGGATCAAGCAACTTCTCGTAAATTGGAGAAAAAACTTGAAAAAACCCTGTCCAAAGAGATCAGTCAAGTGCTTCATACCTCTCAAAAATATCGATCCGATTTTTTAGGACTTGGAGAAATACTTGAAATAAACGATTATGCCAACTGGAGGAAAATTGAAAAGAATTGGGATTATTTATTTGAAAAAAGCGTATTCGATATTCATGTGAAAGTGAATATTGAAAATTTCGGTGACATCTTATAAAGGGGAACTACGTATGACGGAAAAAATCAATACCTTTCAAATAACCATGCTCATTATTTTATTTCAAATCGGCAGCGCCATCGTATTAGGCATAGGGCGTGAGGCAGGAAAGGACTCATGGGTGGCCATTTTAACAGGTACTGTAATCGGAATCTTGTTCTTTTTTCTATATGCACTGATCTATTCATTAGGAAAGAAGAATACAATGAAAGATTTGCTTTGCTTCTCTTTCGGAAAATATATTGGCAATATTCTTGCATTTTTATATGCACTGTATTTTATCTATATATCCGCACGGGTTCTTGGTGATTTTGCTTTTTTTATTCAGAATGAATTTTTAACCGTCAGTTCTTTTTTGGTGAAAGTTACCATAGTCCTTGCAATTGGATATATCGCCTATTTAGGAATTGAAACATTAGGAAGATCCGGGGAAGTGTTATTTTTCATAACCTTGATCATCCTGGTTCCCATTTTCTCTTTTTTCTTCATAAGCGATACTATGGACTTCCGAAATTTACGTCCGATCAGAGGAGATCTGAATAAAGTGATAAAAGCTTTATTCCCTTTAGTAATTACCGTGCCCTTTGGAGAACTCGTCGTGTTTTTCACTTTGTTTAAATATGTCAATGATTTTCGGACATTCATAAAAAGAGGATGGATTGGAGTTGTTGTATCTGGTTTTCTACTCGCAACCGTTTCGGTGTTGACATTAGGTACATTATCGAAGGAATTAATGGCCGAATTTACCTTTCCGTTTGTCAAAGCCGTGCAAAACATCAATATTGAATTTTTACCTCATCTTGAAATTATCATCATCATTATCTTTATGATCGGAGGAATCATCAAAATTAGCATTTTCTTTCAAGGTGGGATTGAGATTCTATCCTCGTTATTTCACGTAAAAAACCACAAAAAGTTGATCATACCTGTCCTAATTTGTGTTTTTTTCATAACCATCATCTTTATGAAAAATTATATTGAACATATTACAGTCGGCTTAAAAACGGTTCCCTATTATTTACATTTACCATTTCAAATTGGCATCCCGTTATGCATGCTCGTTTCACTTTTTGTCAGGAAAATGTTAACTAAGTCGGATTGAAGCTCTAATACTATCTTTTAAAATATATCAAATTTTTGGTTTAGAAACCTCTGTTATACTAATTTGCCCGTAATAACTGTCATAATGAAAAAACTAAATTTACCCAGAAAATAAATTGACATTAAAAAAAGCGTCAATTCTTTTGGAACTTGACGGCTTTTGTTTCTTATAAACTGGTTCTTCATTTAAATACTCTTCCAGAGTAATACCTTTATTCATAATTTTAAGAGCGATAGATTTTCTAACATAACGAAGGTGCAAGGCTCATATTGATAACCGGTAACGGCTTCTTTGCCTTTCGGATATGGAATAATAAAGCCATACTTTGTTGCATTCTACTCTAGCCAAATCGCCTCTTTAGTTCCTCCGAAGCAATCTTCTACAGCACACCTTCCATCTCCTCCGGTAACATCGATGGCAAGACCTGTTTCATGTTCACTCGTGCCAGGCGAAGCACTGTACCTTCTTGCCACTTCATATCCATCTCTACTTACATAAGAGTAAAATAATGTTGAATATTTTCGATAAGCTGAAACACCTAAGAATGAAATACCTGTGCTTTTGCATCAGTAAATAATTCATGAATCGCTGCTGCATCCTCTGCTTGCATTTCTCGCTTTTCCGTTTTCTCTTTGAAAATAAAAAGCTTGTGAAGAAAAAATAGTACCTTTCTCCACAAGCTGAGACTTTTAAAGAGTCTTTTTAATTGTTCTATGGCTATTAACTCAACCATTATAGATTACAGTATCCACGACAAAACAAAAAGGCTAAAAACCTTGATAAATCAAAGCTTTTAGCCTCGCAACATGTATGACCTGTGAGGGGGTCGAACCGCCGACCTTAACCCTGTCAAGGTTGTAAAGCGAATCCAATTATAACAGATTTAGTTGGAAATCGTTGATTAAATAGGCTTTAATTTTTCCTAAGTATGATTTAAACGGATGTAATTGGTGGCAGTATGATTGGTTTTGCCATCAGTCTGCCTCCAACTTGCAACCAGTTAAACCCCTTGTTTAATATGGCTTATACCCTTTAATAGCTACTAGTGGGCTATTTCATTTAAACAATCGTTAGCCAACCATGTTAGCTTAATTTTCCAATTAATATTTACCGAAGAAAATTCTTAATGAAGGTAATTTGTTCTTCTGTATTTAAAGCTGGAGCATGACCAAGTTTTGGAATCGTTACCATTTGACAGTTTGGTTTTTGCTTCATTTTTATCGCTACATCTAGGGGCAAAACGTCTGATATTTCTCCCCGAATGAGTAATATTTTAGATTGAATAGCTTCCCAATAGTTCCATAAATTTAAATCCTCTATTTGCTGAAATTGCATAACTATGTTCGGGTCATAATCAGGACTAATCCCACCCTCATCTCTTCGTCTGCAAGAATTTTGGGTAAAATCAATCCATTCATGCTCATTAGAAAGACCAAATGTGGCATAAATGGTTTTATAATAATTCTTTAATTCTTTAAAGGTTTTGAATTGTGGAGGAGCCCCTACGTAACTTATAATTCGCTTAATGACTTCAATATACCGGAAATTATTGTCAGTAGCACTAGCACCAATGTCATTTAAAATTAAGTGGGTTATACGTTTTTGGTGAAGAGGTTTTCCAGCTATAAGAATACCAATAACTCCTCCCATCGAGGTTCCAACCCAACGGACTTCCTCAATTCCTAAATGGTCCAATAATCCAATAGCTAAGTTACAGTAATTTTCAAAACAATAATCCTTTTCAGGGGAAGTACTCCATTGGCTCCATCCTCGCCCAATCGTATCTGGACAAAGGATATGGTAATCTTGAGCTAAATTCCGAGCCAAGATATCAAAATCTCGCCCATTCCGAGTTAGGCCGTGCCAACAAACCACAGTTGGTTTCTTGGGATCTCCCCATTCTGAAAAATGAACTTCCATTCCATTAATTGTTGCAAATCTAGATTTAGGAGAAAACATAAAACACCTCCATATATTTATAATATTCTGATAATTAACATTTGCTTTAATGGCAAGAATCCCTTCTTCAATAAAACATCCTGAGTAAAAACAAAATAGAGCTGCAAAAGCATCAATTAGGACCTATTTCTTTTTTTATTAAATGGAAAAAATTAAATAACAACCCCTCCACTAACTTCTATTACAGAACCATTTATATAACTTGCTTCATCTGAAGCCAAGAAAGCATAGAGGTTCGCAACCTCTTCAGGATTTCCTAACCGGCCAAGCGGCACTTTCTCTTCCATAGCCTTAATTACTTTTTCTGGCATGGGATCTAGAATGGAAGTCGCAATAAATCCAGGACAAACAGCATTGGAACGGATACCATTTTTTCCAAGTTCTTTTGCCCAGGTTTTGGTCATACCGATCACGCCAAATTTAGTAGCGGCATAATTGGTTTGACCAAAATTCCCATAAATCCCAACAATCGAAGAAGCATTTAAGATCACTCCTGCATTCTGCTTTTTCATAATATCAACAATAGCTCTTGCAGTATTATAGGTTCCTTTTAAATTTACATCTATCACCTTGTCAAACTGCTCATCAGTCATTTTATATAACTGACCATCATCTATTATGCCAGCATTATTTACTAAAACGTCTATACGGCCATATCTTTCCATGATTTCATCAACCATTTTAGAGATTTCTAGTTTATTAGTAATATCAACTTTAAAACATATAGCTTCGCCACCAAATTCAACAATTTTAGAAACTGTTTCTTCCATACCAACTTCATTTAAATCTGCAACAATTACTTTCCCACCTTCTTTAGCAAATTTTATGGCTGTTGCTCGTCCTATTCCGGTACCTGCTCCTGTAATAATGGATATTTTGTCTTTTAATCTCATAGTTTCCACTCCTATTCTGTTGTTAATGTATAAATAGATCTCCCTGATTCATCATTTCTTAGAAATTCCACTTCCATCCCAATCTTAATGTCTTGTCCTTCCAAATATCCTTCTATTTGGGTAAGGAACCTCTTTTGGTCATCCTCTACTACAGCAATAAGATAAGGAGCCTTTTCATAAAATTCTACGGATCCTACATGAATAACTGAATAGGTATATATTTTTGCTTTTTTAGACAATTTTACGTCCTCCTTTTAAAAATATGAACGACGCAAGTTGCCGCAGAGCCGCCAATATTATGTGTAAGACCAATTTTTGCTCCTTCGACTTGACGTCCTCCTGCCTCGCCTCTTAGTTGAGTAACCGCTTCATAAATTTGGCTAATTCCAGTTGCTCCAATTGGATGGCCTTTCGCTTTCAATCCACCACTTGTATTAATTGGAATAGTGCCTGTTAATGAAGTTTTTCCCTCTAAAACGGCTTTTGCACCATTTCCTTTTTCAAAGAAACCAAGATCTTCTATATTAATAATTTGGGTAATCGTAAAACAATCGTGCACTTCAGCAAAATCAACATCTGAAGGTTTCACTCCTGCCATTTTATAAGCTTCATTCGCTGCATGTACTGTCGCATTAAAAGTAGTCATGGAAGGTTTAGAAGCTAAAGTTAATGAATCTCCAGCATGACCAGATCCAATTACTTCTATTAAAGTGTTGTCAGACAGCTTTGCAGCAATTTCCGTAGCGGCAAGAACTACAAAAGCCGCTCCATCAGTAACCAGCGAACAATCATAAACTGTAAAAGGTTCTGCAACAGGCACACCAGATTTAACTATGTCTATATCAATTTTTTTATGAAGTTGCGCATTCGGGTTTAATAAAGCATTATCGTGATTTTGTACAGCACATAAAGACATGGCATCACGCACATCACCATACTCATACATATAACGATTGGCAATCATTGCAAAAATAGATGGAAATGTTGTCCCGAGGTTGACTTCTAATTCTGCATCAGCTGCACTCGCAAGGGCTGAAGTCACAGTATTTGTATTTTGATGCGTCATTTTCTCCACTCCACCAACGAGAACAACATCATATAAACCTGAGGCTACCGAAATATAGGCTTGCCTAAATGCTAAACTTCCAGAAGCACAAGCACCTTCTGTACGGATAGTAGGAATATACCCCAACTCTAACACTTCAGAAGCCAAAGCATTAACGTGGCTTTGATTTGCTAATTGTGAGGCATTAAAATTTCCAATGTATAAAGCTTCTATTTTATCCTTTTCAATTTTTGAATCTATCAATGCCTGCGTGCCTGCTTCATAAATAAGATCTCTTAATAATTTTTCCGGTTGCTTACCCATTTTCGTTTCACCTATTCCAACAACAGAAACACTTCGCATTTCTTCACCTCATATCATACTTTTACATAACAAATTTTCGCAGTTCATCTAAAATTCTTCCAATATCTTAATAATATTCTCTCATTTTCCTCTTCAAAATCTTACCGGATGCATTTCTCGGAAATTCTTTTACTATTTTTAAGTGATGAAGCTTTTGAAAACGAGCAGAAACCTGAATGTTTACCCAATTAAAGAGTTCCTCCTCTGAGATAGTTCCATCATTCTTGATAATAACTTGAGCAACTGGAGTCTCTCCCCATTTTTCATGAGGAATCCCAAAAACAGCACATTCAGAAACTAGTGGATGCCTGCTAATTACTTCTTCAATATCACGTGGGTAAACATTAACTCCTCCAGAAATAATCATGTCTTTTTTCCGATCAACAAGGTAAATAAAGCCTTCTTCATCAAAATAACCTATATCACCCGTCTTAATCCAATTTTTATCCACAACTGTACTTTCTGTAATTTTACTATTATTATAGTAACCTGCCATAAGTGTAGGGCCTCTCCCTACTATCTCTCCAATCTCGCCTGAAGGAAGCTGGTTTCCATTTTCATCTATCACTTTACACTCATTAAAGACCATTGGAGGTCCCACGGAATTTGTCTTTCTTAAAACATCTTCTGGTCGTAATGTTGTAAGAAAGCCTTCGGTTAACCCATATAACTCAAAAAGACGTCCTGGAAGTTTTTCACAAACTTCTTTTTTTCGAGCCGTTGGCAGCGGCGCCCCTAGTGTTAACAAGACTTGTAATGATGCTAGTTTTTTCTGTTCAAACTGTGGATTTTCTAGTAATGTAATGATTTGTGTAGGCACTAACATCGTATGGGTTACTTTTTCTTTCTTAATTAATTCTATTGCTAGTTCTGTATTATATTTAGGCATCACAACAAAGGTTGCACCTGCGCAAATTGCGGGATACATAAATGCTACTGACCCGTTAAAAACAAGATTTCCGGCAGCAAGGACGATACTATCGAAATTGACTCCGTACTCCATGGCCCATAATAACGCATACATTATTCGTGTTTTATGAGTATGCAAGATTCCTTTTGGAAGTCCTGTCGTCCCTGAGGAATACATAATATTGCAGTCATCATTTTCGTGAATCTCTACAATCGGCTCTGTGTCAGCAGCCCTGTCCTTTTCAGTTTGAAAGTGGAGAGCCTCGTTAACAGATTTCTCTCCAACAAACACATAGGTTGTTATTGAGTCAAGGTCTGCTTTAATATCTAGTATTTCCTCCCAATATTTATCTCCAACGAATAACACCTTTGGCTGACAATCATTTATTATAAATGCGTTATCCTTTCCTTTTACCATGATATTTAAAGGTACAACGACCGCCCCAATCTTTGCAGTTGCCCAAAATAATTCAAGCATTTCAATGCTATTAGGAAGAAGCATTGCAACTCTATCACCTTTTTCCACATCTAGGTTTGTAAGCATATTGGCAACTTTATTAACTCTTTTATTAAATTCTTCATATGTAAGTCGTTCATTTCCCACAACTACAGCAAGTTTATTTGGATAGTGAAGTGCATTTCTTTTAAGCATAAATCCTACATTCATAAAATTAACGTTGATTTTTTCCATACTTTACCCCCATTTTAAAAGGACTATTTTTCAAATTGAAAAAGATTTTACTTGATATCAGCCTGTATAACGACTGTTAGTTTTTGAAAAAACACAAAAATGATGAAAAATTTAACTATAAATCAATCAAAAAGAAAGTCAAAAACCCACGATTCAAATAGAGGCTGTAACTGGGATTTCACTACAAACAAATCTACAACTTCACTCTATATTCAATCAGATATTCCCTTAATATAGCGGAGGTGTATATAAAAAAAAGTTAATACCGAATTTTTAATTAAAACCTGGGATATTCGGTATTAACCTTTTATTTTTATTAATTCTTTGTCTAAACTCAAAATTTGCACCAGAACCCTAATTTTTAAGCTTTATTGAAGGGAGAAGAGAATAATAGCAATTAACATCGCAATGGTTGTAATGACTCCGGCGACTACAAAAAGAGGCCAATAAGCACGTTTATGTGTATCCTTTGCTATAGAGCGAATCAATGTCACCACATACCCGTTATGAGGCATAGCATCCAAACCGCCAGAAGCTAACGCTGAAACCCGATGCATAGCACCTGGGTCAACTCCCAACTTGGTATAGATAGGTGCCAAAATCGGGAGTGCAATTCCAAGCCCGCCTGAAGCGGAACCCGTAATCCCTGCAATCAACGTTACTCCGATACCAAGGCCCAACAATGGTGGTCCAGGAATATGGGTGACCGCATAAACCACCTGTCTGAAGCCTTCTGTCATTGCAACAACTGATCCAAATCCAACGACAGCACATGTATTGGAAATCGCGATAATAGATTCTGAAGCTCCTTCTGCTAGCGAACCCCAGAATTGTCGGATGAAGCGGAACATTAACAACCAAGCAATAATAATTCCCGCTACCATTGAATAAACTGCCGAGATTGTGGATTCAACATGATATCCATTCGTCAGAACAGCCAGACTAACCACTACCACCAACAAAGGAAGCAAAGCTACAATAAAATTAGGACGTTTTATTTGAGCAAAAGAAGCAGTTTCTGCTGATGCTGCCATTTCCTGCTGGGCATTCGTTAGTGTATGATTAACAAACGAATGCTCCTCGAAATGTTCGCCGCGTGCAGCTGCTTTTTTTACAGCCCGTAACAGGTAAAAACATCCCGCTACTGCAATTCCTGCAGCACAAATCATCCCTATTACGCCGCCTGCCCAAGGAGTTGTATGAAAAAACTTACTTGGGATTAGGTTTTGAATTTCCGGTGACCCAGGCATTGTCATCGTAAAGGAAACAGAACCAAGAACAATTGCGGCAGGTATAAAACGTCTTGGTAAATTCGCTCCCCTAAAAAGTGATTCCGCGATTGGGTAAACTGAAAATCCAACCACAAAAAGTGATACTCCCCCATAAGTCATAATGGCGCAAGTAATCACGGTTGCAAGGATTGCCCATTTCTTACCTAGATACTTCATTAGTGTGTTAGCGATGGAATCAGCAGCTCCTGTATCTGCCATAACTTTTCCAAATATCGCTCCAAGTAAGAACAAAATAAACCATGATGCGAAGAACCCCGTAAACCCTTTCATATAAGTTTCAGTTAAAACTTTTGCTAAGTTTTGTCCTGCTGTTACTGCGACGAAGGATGATGCGATAATTGCCCCAATAATAATGTTTATTCCACGTAATGTCATCCATGTTAGCAACCCCAGTGCAACCACGAGCAAAATAATCTCCATTTTTATTTCCCCCTGATAAGAACATTTAGATTTTTTAATGTAGTTGTCTTACATTGAAACAAAAACTCCATTTAGCATCTCCCATAACGGTTCGATGCCATAAACCGAATTACCTGGTCCATATTCCTCCCTCCATTCCCCTTTAAAATGTAAGCGTTATCTTTTTTGGTAAAATAAATATCATATGTTGTGATTACTCGTAATCTAAGTTAGATTAAAAACACTACCATAGAAATACAAATTAGACCACAGTCCAATTTTATTAAATTTTAAAATATTCTGTCAATGAATATTTTGGAGGTTTTTTTATGCTTGAACAAAAAAATAAGCAACGTAGGGGAGAAAAAACCCGCGAAAAAATTTTAAAAACGTCTTTAAAACTTTTTAGTGAAAAGGGTTATGACAAAGTGACAGTCGATGAAATTGTAAAAAAAAGCGGCACCTCAAAAGGGTCATTTTACCAGCATTTTTCAGCTAAATCGGACATATTTTTAGTTAGATTCTCAGAAGTAGACGATTATTATCTTAAGGTAATCCAATCCTTTCCAAAAGAAATGGATGCTTTAGAGAAATTATTTATCTTCATAAGGAAATTAATGCAATTTCTTGAGGAGGAAATGGGCAAAGATCTAGTGAAAGTCATTTATAGTGCAGCATTAAATTCAAATGAACACACGTACTTCTTAAATCAAAATCGCTCACTTTTTTTAATCATCCGTTCATTAATTAAAGAAGGAAAGAAACTCGGCGCTATTAATACTGAAATATCTCTAGATGATATTTCAACACTGATAACTCAAAGCCTAATGGGAATCATTTATCACTGGGGAATACATGATTCTGAGAAAAACTTAGAATCATTGGCTATCCCGTTGACTAAAACTATCATTGAGGGTTTAAAAATAAAAAACTAAAGCAATGTGGATTCAATAGCTAATCCAATCCGCTTAATCACTAAAAAGTTAAAAAAATAGACCTATTCGTATTCTGAATAGGTCCTGATTTTTATTAAATTGGCAATCTTTCCTTACATTTTCAAAACCACCCTACCTACCTCTAATTTAAAATGTATTATCTTCAATCAATAAAGTTTCTTGTTTTCTGATTAAACAATTTTAATAAGTTATCCATGAATATCGCCCACCTTTCTGCCCTTATCTTCGTGGCTTATTTTGCCACCAATTCATCTGTATTACTTCAAACTTAATTTCCTGTTATATAGAAAAAAACCTGATAACACAACGGTTACCAAGGCTCTGTATCGATGACCTGTGAGGGGTTCGAACCCCCGACCTCAACCCTGTCAATTTTGTTTCCTTTGTTTAATCTGTATAAAATAAATTAAATAAATATGGAAAACAATGATTTATTATGAGTTTTTTGATGAGGTTAAATCAAAACTGTTAAACAAAATTAATTAGAAAAATAACTACTATTAAATAATTTTAGGAGTAACCCTAGTAACAATCATATGTGTGTATATGATGACTGAATGATAAGCCTGTTCACTGATGCAACCCGAGAATTGTGATGAGTGAATTTATTTATCATTCACTTCAGAGCGTTAAGTGCGACCTTGGCAGCTTCTGCAATAAGCACATTGTCATAGGTGGCATTCTGTGTATAGCAGCTGGATAGGACTGCGATGACAATGGGAGCTCTATTCGGCGGCCAAACAATCGCAATATCATTCCGCGTTCCATAGCTTCCTGCCCCGCTCTTATCATCGACTTCCCAACCTGTTGGTGCGCCTGCACGGATTAATGCATCTCCAGTGGTATTTCCCCGCATCCAATCTGTCAGGATCTTACGTTTTTCAGTAGGGAGCAAGTCGCTGACTGCGAAAGCCTGGAGGCTCGTAGCAAGTGATTTTGGTGTGCTTGTGTCACGTGTATCTCCAGGAACAGCTGAGTTCAAATCCGGCTCGTAGCGATCAACCTTGGTAACGTTATCGCCAATCTGCCTCAGTGCTGTTTCAAATCCCTCAGGTCCTCCCAGTTTCTCTAATAAAAGGTTCCCAGCGGTGTTGTCGCTATATCGGACAGCAGCCTCGATAACTTCCCGAAGAGTCATCCCGGTATCTACGTGAAGCTTTGTCACGGGTGAATACGAAACTATGTCTTCGCTGTTGTATGTAACTAACTCGTCGAGTTGATCAATTGAGTAATGCTGCAGCAATGCACCTGCTGTTAGAGCTTTGTAAGTAGATGCGTAAGCGAACCGCTCATGAGACCGATAGGAGACGATTCGATTTGTACCTGTATCGATAGCGTAGACTCCGAGCCTGGCGTCAAACTTGCTCTCAAGTTCTGCAAACTCACGGTGTATAGGGAATGCTGGTGTTTTCATGACTGCCTTATCGGGTTTGTCAGAATGGTTATTGGTGGTCATCGACCAGCCGGCGAGGGGTACAATTGCAACCACTAGCATAAGCAGGGCATATATTAAATTATTCATACTGAAAATATCATTTGTTTTCCTCAAGATCTTACCTCTTTCTATTAGTATTAGATGTCCTAAAAATAGAATAAGCGGGTTTAAACATTATGTTTTGATTAACACCGTCGGCTATTAACCAGCAGATTCTAAAAACTTTCGGATTCAATTCCGATTATTTATACAACGAAAAATTTATTTCGTTTGCAGCTTTTTGAACCATATTCAATATCACTTTCATAACCTTATGCTGCCCCGAAATGCTGGGGGAGAATTTCCTCCTTTCTCCAATTTAATTACATGTGTAATAGTAGATTACGCACTAAATACTACGCATGTAGTATTTATTACAAAGGTAATACTACATGTGTAATAAAAAGTTGTCAATATCATTTTGTCGTTTGCTTTCCTTTTTCATTAAGGTCAAAATATGCCCGAAAAACCCGCTGGCTGATGATATTAGCAGCACTGTGCGGCGAAGCATAACCATCTCGGTAGGCATTGGGCACAATAACGGCAATGGCAATCTCGGGATCATTAAATGGAGCATAACCAGCAAAAGAAAGATTCCAAGTCTTCACCCCATTTTTATAGGATTCCGAGGTCCCGGTTTTACCCGCGGCATTGTACGGTTCATCTTTAAAATATCCTCTCGCTGTTCCTTTGGAACCATGGGTAACCAGCCAAAAACCTTGTTGAACCCGCTTAATCATCTCCTCACTCATATCCACCCGATTCAGCACCACTGGTTCGATTTCATCGATCACGTTACCCGCTTCATTGCCATTCATATTGGGTTCACGAATCTCCTTCACCAATTGAGGCTTCATCCGGTATCCTCCATTGGCAATCGTTGTCATATACTGGGCAATTTGCATCGGTGTATAGGTATCTAATTGTCCGATGGCAATTTGAAAGTAGGTGCTTGGATTGGTTCCTTTAATTCCCGCCGTTTCATTATCAAAATCAATACCAGTAGGGATGCCCAAACCAAATTGGTTGAAATAATAGCGGATGGTTTCAATTTTTTTCGGATTGATATTCAATGTGCCATTGGGGACATACTTGCCGCCCATAATTTCTATCGCGGTTTTCCACATATAAACGTTTGATGAACGCTCTAATGCCTCTAATTCGTTAATTCTGTTCATGACTTGGTAAGAGGAAAAGGTTCCCGACCCCTTAAATCGCATGACTTCATCCAGCTCGATTTCCCCGAAATCCCTGACACCCGTTTGGTATCCGGTTAATACTGTGGCCCCTTTTACAACGGACCCCTGTTCAAACGCATAAGTGAAGGTTCCCGGTGTAAAATCGGTAAACTCCCGGGTCTGCCTGTTATACACTTTTCCTGACATCGCAAGAATGCGGCCTGTTTTCGGCTCCATTGCCACAACAAAGGCAGTGTCAAGCGTATCCGTATGCGGCTTTTGGATTGCACTGACTAACTCTTCCTGCATAATTTTTTCCACTTGGGCTTGAAACTCCATATCAATGGTCAGAACAATATCCTTGCCGCTCTTCCCTTCCGATACAGTCTCTGTACTCACCACATTTCCGTTTGGATCTGTCACCGTTTCCACTTTTTCCTTTTGGCCTTGCAACACGCCATCATAAAGCTCTTCAATATAGCTTTTCCCGACGCGGTCATTCAGGTTGTACCCTTTAGACGTATAGTAATCTACCTTTTCTGCCGGAAGTCCTTCATCTGCACTCGTTACTTCCCCAAGCATATTCCAAAACGTTTCCCCGTAGGTGCGGCTCCTCTTCCAATCGGTCGTGACATCCACACCCGGCAGGTTTTCCAGATTTTCATTGACCTTCGCATATTCTTCCTCTGTTACATTTTCATTTTTGATCATCGTCGGGGTTAAAGCGCTGGCGGAAGAAAGTTTCCGGTATATGGCCGCCAGGTTTTTGTCCATTGCCTGGAGATCGCTTTCTGTAATGCGGTTCAATTTTAATTGATATAAATCCTTGTCATTCAGCCTTTCCTGTTTGTATAATTTCTCCTCCTTCTTTGTGATTAAATCCGTGCCATTGTTATGTACCGCCAGCCAGATATCTTTCAAATCCCGATCGGTTACTTTATTGATCTCTTTATCAGTCATGACCAGAAAGGTATTTAACTTTTTGGCCAGTTCAAGCAATTCGTCCGGCTGCGGATTTTTGGGCGGTGTATAGATAATCGCCTTTTCCGGAATATTGTAGACTACTAACTTATGATTCATATCATATATTTTTCCACGCGGAACTGAATAGCTGACGGGCGTCACATCTGTCTTCTCTGCCTGAGCCGCATAGTTTTCCCCTTTGATAATTTGGATAACGCCAAGGCGGAGAATCAGGATAGAAAAAAGAACAAAGACCATGAAAAAAAGACCATTCAGTCTCCATCGAATTGGGTTTTTTACTATATTTTCTTTCTGCCTTTTCTGCATCAAAACGCATCAGCCCTTTCATACTTGAAAGTTTGTGTACAAGGTTGCTTTAAATACTACAATTGTAGTATTTAGCCCGAGAAAGTCCCAAAAAGGAAGGGTAATCCTTTCTGGGGTTAATTATTAATATATCTTCTTATGATGCAGGATCTGCTTGGCAATCTCCGCTGCCTTGCTTCCTTGGGCCTGCCCATCCATATTTTGAATATTTATGGCAAAATAAAAACGATCATCTCCTTTATCGACAAAGCCAATAAACCAGCCATTTACATTCTTTCCATTAATCATGCCGGTTCCCGTTTTACCATACAACCGCCCATTCTTTTGCACATCTATTAAAATTGCCTTTTTTACCGCTTTGATATTTTCCGCTTTAAAACCCCATTGATTTTCTTCTAATTGGTATAATAATTGAACTTGTTCAATGGGCGATATTTTTAAGGAAGATTCCATCCAGTAACTATCCATATTGCCTGAAAGATCCTCATTCCCGTATTTTATCTTGTGAAAATAATCTTGCAGCTGCTTTCTTCCTACCTCTCGATCGGTATTTTGGAAATACCAATTCACGGATTGGCTCAAGGCAGTCGCTAAATTTTGATTTTGATTCCATTCTGGAAAAGGATAAATTTTCCCATCCCAAACCTGTTTATTGTTATTCGTTGAAATCACATTAGATTCCATTGCAAATAAGGCAGAAAATATTTTATAGGTGCTATCAGGAGAAATCCTCTGTTCACTAAACTCTCGATTATAAATTTGATATTGGTTTTTAGAAGAATCATATAAAACGAAGCTACCCTTGTAGCCCTTAAAATAGGAGCCTAGATCTTCATAGACCGCATTCTTCCCGCTAAACTGATACACATCATCTGGGCTCGCAATAACGGTGGTGATTGGAGCAAGGAATAGCACAACAATTCCTAAAACTGCGCAGATGGCCTTGCTTTTCCATTTCAATAATAGAGAATCGCTAGAGAAGCTTGCAATGCACTGGATTCTTTGTTTGATTTGTGTTTTTGTGCCACCTATACCTGGAGCAAACTGTTCAAGGGTACGATCATGTTTTTTATCTGCAAACCGAATGATGGTATGCCCATATTCGATATATCCACTCTCATCCAAGAGATTTAAAACGGAAGCATCACAGGCTAACTCCCGATCGATTCGAATCCTTTTTAAGGCATACCAAACGAACGGGTTAAACCAATAAATAATACGAAATAAACACATGACGTAATTCCCGAACAGATCCTTGCTTTTATGATGATGCAGCTCGTGCAAAAACACGTACTTTAATTCATTTAACGAGAATGCTTCTCGCGTTTTGCTTGGTAAAAAAATATAGGGTTGAAAAATCCCCACCGTGATTGGCGAGGTAATAAGAGAGGTCTCCCTCAACCTTATGTTTCTTTTCACCCCAACCAACTCTTTGCACGCTTCTAATAGTTCATTTAACTTTTGGTTATGAACAGCCGCAGCTGACTTTTTCATTTGATAGATTTGATAGTTTGAATAAACAGCAGCCACAATAAAAAGAACCACTCCAATGACCCAAACTGTAAAAAATGTATGGTAGAGGAAATCGGGCGTTGACTTGTTAACCGATATCGTGAAATCATTTAATAGATCGCTGTTTGGCGCCTGAGAGGCATCCACTCCATTATTCCTTTCACTCTTCAATGGCGCGTCTCTATGAAAAAAAAGTAAGCTTTTAAAATAGCGCGTTCCTTCTCCAAGTCGAAAATAATTCCTAGGTAAAAAGGTAGCAAGGATTGGAATGCAAAGGAAATACCAAATTTGATAATGTGCTTTCACCGTCATATGATGGTTTAATAGCTTTTTGATTAACAGAATTATGAAAATAAGGAGGGATACCACGATTGTACTAACTAAAATCCGCAGCAGCATGGTATCCATTATTTTTCCCCTTTCTTGTCCCTTGTGGATAATATTTCCTTTAATTCCGAAATATCTTCATTCGATAACTTTTCATTCTCAATAAAATTTAATATCATTGAATTTAACGTGCCGCCGAAAAACTGCTGCAGAAAGGAATTACTTTTTTGCTCAACATATTCGTGCTTTTCAACCAGTGAAGTATAAATAAACACCCGGCCATCTTTTCTTGCGTGCAAAGCCTTTTTCTTAACTAGGCGCGCCAGCATGGTGTGAATGGTATTTGGCTTCCAATCACTCTTATTCGAAAATTTCTCCACTACCTCAGGAGTCGAAATCGGCTCAAAGTTCCATATAACCTTCATCACTTCATATTCTGCTTCTGATATTTGAGGAATCTCCTTCATGATAACCCTCCTACTTTTACAACTGTAGTATTTATTATAGCAAGACGGGCCAAAAACATAAAGAAATAGTCGTGACTTTAGCGTATGGTAAATATTCCCCCTGTGTGTTGACGATTTCTTCTAATAGTAGAAGGGAGCTTTTTACTCCCTCCTCACGTTTTATCGCCATAAAAGATTGAAATAAACTATCGAGGTTATGTGCAGTTTTTCACAATATTCAAACGTTTTTAACGCGATTTCCTATTCGTTTGTCAGCCAAAATAAAAACGCCTCCTGTTCGGTTAAGTCAACGGAACAAAAGACGCATAAACGCAGCGCTACCATGTTGTAAATAGGAGCGCTACCCTGCAATTAAGTCAACGCATAAGTCATTGGAAATAAAAAACGGTAGAACACCGTTATATCAACGTTTCTACCGTTCGGATGACCTGTGAGGGGTTCGAACCCCCGACCTCAACCCTGTCAAGGTTGCGCTCTCCCAACTGAGCTAACAGATCGCTTATTAATCTACATATCTAATTATAGTAATATTGTAGCAAAAGTCAATAATTAATTTCCAATATACAACCTCAAAAAACAAGAACATTAGTTCTTATTTCAGTTGAATAAAGAACTAATGTTCGGTTATAATGATAGTATATAAAGAAAGGAGTGATTTACATGGATGGGCTTTTTATTCGTTCAATTGAAGAAAACATGCCTTTGGAAATGATTTACCTTGCCGACAACCAAGAAATTTCACAACGGAAACTGATTGTGAAGGAAATAAATGATGACTATATCCGCGGGTACTGTTTGCTTCGGAAACAGATGCGCACCTTTAAACGTGAAAACATCTTATCCCTAATGCCCGAATCACAATCAAAAAATCGATATCTTCATTAATTCCTCTTTACCTCTTAACAGCAGCTTACCAATCCCTTTATTCCCCGTTGTGAAAGCATTTCCAGTCGAGTTATGGTAAAATTCTAATGTATCTACTGAATATGGGGGTTTTATCACATGGAATTTCCAAAAGGCAAGATTAAAGAACTTACCTTTCATAGTAAAGAGCTGGGAGAGGAAATACTACTTCTCGTTTACCTTCCAGCAAACTTCTCACCACTCTATAAATACTCTCTGCTGATTGCCCAGGATGGCCGGGATTATTTTCAACTTGGCAGAATTGGTCGATTAGCAGATGAGTTTCTTAATACCAGAGAAATTGAAAACTTAATTATTGTTGGGGTACCCTATAAAGATGTTGCCGATCGCCGCAGAAAATATCATCCAAATGGTGATCAAAATGAGCAATATATACGCTTCCTAGCACATGAATTAGTGCCATTTCTTGATACGGAGTTTCCAACCTATCAAATGGGTACGACCCGGGCACTTATTGGTGATTCTCTTGGGGCAACCGTCTCTTTAATGACAGCGATTCAATATCCACATACATTTGGAAAGGTGCTTTTGCAATCACCCTATGTGAATCAAAAGATCTTAGAATTAGTGGAAGATTTTACAGATACTCAGCTACTAGAGATTTATCATGTAATCGGAACCCAAGAAACGGAAGTACCGACGACAGATGGACAAGTGAAGAACTTTTTAGACCCTAATAGGGAACTATCAAAAATCATTTCAGATAAACCATTTACATACTTTTATGAAGAATTTAATGGTGATCATACGTGGACCTATTGGCAGCCAGATTTAAGACGGGCACTGAACATGTTTTTCTAACACATATTAACAAAAGTTTGAGTATTTTCTATTATTTAATATTGTTAGAAAATTTGCTATAATAGTAAGAAGGCTGTTATGAGTATTATTTTTCTATTTAAATAATTTTTTAAAACGGAGGTATATACGTATGAAATTTGGAGTTGTCATTTTTCCATCAAAAAAGCTTCAAGATTTAGTGAATTCTTACCGTAAACGTTATGATCCACACTATTCACTTATTCCTCCACACTTAACATTAAAAAATGCCTTTGAAGCAACTGAAGAGGATGCAAAGGATGTAGCGAATAAGCTACAGCAAATCGCTCAAAATACCCATCCATTTTCTTTAAAAACTTCAAAGATTAGCTCTTTTCAACCCGTAAATAACGTGATTTATTTTAAAGTTGATCCGACAGAAGAACTAATAAATCTGCATTCCGAAATCAATCAAACTTTTAGTGATTCACCATTAGAGTATGCCTTTGTCCCTCATATTACGATTGGTCAAAACCTCTCTAATGACGAACACTCCGATGTCTTTGGTTCACTCCGAATGACAAAAATTGATCACGAAGAAACCATTGACCGATTCCACCTTCTCTATCAATTAGAAAATGGTTCTTGGACTGTATATGAAACATTTCGTCTTGGAAAGGAATAGGTAAAGTGAAGCTTAAAGTGGTTGAAGATCAAAAAGAACTAGCAGATGCATTCTCCATTCGAAAGACTGTATTTGTTGAAGAACAAAAAGTACCTCTTGAAGAGGAAATCGATCAATTCGAAGATGAAGCTGTTCATTTTGTCCTGTATAACGATGGTGCGCCAATCGGTGCAGGTCGATTCCGTGTGGTTGAAGGCTATGGAAAAGTAGAACGAATTTGTGTATTAAAGGAAGCAAGAAAGACGGGTGCTGGAAATGCCATCATGAATGGCATTGAGGAGCATGCTCGTGAACAAGGGCTTCATAGGTTAAAACTTAATGCCCAAACACAAGCCATCCCCTTTTATGCTCGTCTTGGATATGAAGTTGTCTCTGAAGAATTCCTCGATGCAGGCATTCCTCATAAAACAATGATGAAAGAAATGTAACATACGAACCACTTGCCAGAGACGGCAAGTGGTTTTTTTAATTGAATGGTTAATATATGAAACACTTTCCGTCCCTATCAGGTTTTGTTATGATAGAACAGTCGTATTTATTGAAATTGAGGTTTTACTATATGAAAACTGCTATCTACCAAAATCAAACCATTGAACTTGAGCAACTAGCGAGGGAACAACATCAAAAGATATTCCTAGCTGGGAAAAATGGTGAACTCCTATGTCCTGCTTGCAAGGAAAAGGTGCAACTGTTTTTAGGAATTCAAGATCATCCACATTTTTTTCATGCACATGCTCCTAAAAAAGCTTGTTTGGAACCAAATTCTCCAGTAACCCAATTAGATGACACACCAATCTATATCGAACGGAACGGCTTTAAAATACCGCAAGGCAGAATCATTACAGAGGCCCCCAAAGATGTTGAATTTTTCAAGTCTGCAAAACATATAGAGTATCAAATTCCATTTAAACCAGCAGATGCCAGGCAGAAAAATGAGCGCCCGTCATACCTTCAGCAACTCGAAGATCAGGGAGTGGTCCTAGATGATAGCCAGGCGGCTGCTGTTATGGAAACAGAAGGTTCATTGCTAGTCTTAGCTGGTGCCGGCAGTGGGAAAACTCGGGTGTTGACTGCCAGAACAGCCTATATGATGGAAGTAAAACAAACAGATCCCCGCTCGATTATGCTTGTTACTTTTACATCAAAAGCAGCTGCGGAAATGAAGCATCGTTTGCTCACATATCCAGAAATAAACCGAGAGAAAATCAACTTACTGGTTACAGGAACCTTTCACAGCATCTTTTACCGCATACTTATGTATCATGATTCAGTGAATTGGTCGGCTCATAAACTATTAAAAAAGGAATGGCAACGGGACAAAATCCTGAAGGAAGCGGGTAAAGAACTTGATTTATCGGAAAAAGAATTTGCTTATGATCTGGCTCTTCAGCAAATTGGATTTTGGAAAAACTCCCTACTCCTGCCTAATGAAGTTAAACCTTCAACAGAGTGGGAAGAGAAAGTTGTCTTTTTATATACAAAGTATGAAGAGTTCAAACAAAGAGAAGGTTTATTTGACTTTGATGACATGCTGATTGGCTGTTATCAGCTTCTCAAAACATCTCCAGCACTTCTTCAACAATATCAAGATCGTTTTCACTATTTCTTAATCGATGAGTTTCAGGATATTAATAAGGTGCAATACGAGCTGGTTAAGCTTTTATCAGGAAAAAACAAGAACGTCTGCGCAGTCGGTGATGATGACCAGGCCATTTATAGCTTCCGAGGCAGTGACCCTAGCTATTTACTTGAGTTTGAGAAAGACTTTCCATATGCAAAATTGGTCACTCTAGACCAAAATTATCGTTCCTCTCATGAGATTGTTTCGGCAGCCAATCAAATGATCTCTGCAAATAAATTAAGAAGAACGAAGAAAATGAAGGCTCAATTCTCAGCGGGAATACTGCCAAAGTTATTTTTCCCCTATGATGAAGAAGAAGAAGCAACCATGATTGTTACTGACATTCAAGAGAAAATTGCAGCAGGAGCGAACCCTTCTGATTTTGCGATTCTTTATCGAACCAATGCTAGCTCTAGAGCCGTGTTTGAGCGCTTAGCGAACTCAAACCTTCCGTTTAAAATTGATTTGGACGCAGACTCTTTTTATGACCGTTATATAGTAAGAAGCACCCTTTCCTTTCTAAGAGTGAGTTTAAATGAAGATGATCCCCAAGCAATTGCTGACATCTTACCTTTTCTGTTTTTAAAACAGTCTCTACTTAAAGAAATAAAAGCACAAAGCATCTTAAAAGACTGTAGTTTTCTTGAGTCTCTTTCACACTTGAAAACGACACATGCTTTTCAAGAGAAAAAATTAAAAAAAGCAGTGACGCTCATTCGCGGGTTAAAACACTTGTCTCCGATTAAGGCACTTGAACAGATTGAAAAGGACATTGGTTTTCTTGATTTTCTTAAAAAACGTGGAAATGAATCGAGTAAGCTGGAAAAGGGTTCAGATGACCTGAAGGACCTGAAGGTGGCTGCAAGAAGCTTCGATACCATTGAAGCCTTATTAGTACATGCGGAGCACATGTCGGCCATGAATAAGGAAATTAAAAACTTAAGTAAGCATTTTACCGATGCCATTAGCCTGAGCACGATTCACCGGGCGAAAGGGCTAGAGTATCAAACTGTCTATATGCTTGGTGCGGTCGACGGCAGTCTTCCACATGATTATGCACTCGAAACATATAGAAACGGTGATTTCACTGCTTTAGAAGAAGAACGAAGATTATTTTATGTGGCCATGACCCGTGCACAGAATCAGCTTTTTATTTCCGTTCCCCAGCATAGAAGGGGGAAAAAGGCGTACCCATCACGTTTTTTAACACCCCTTAATAAAAAGAAGAGAGGGTGACCTATATAATTAAGTCAGCCTCTCTTCTCTTTTTACTTTTTATTCATCATTTTAGTGATTGTATTGAAGTCAAGCTGCTTACCATCATTCACAATTGATTTCACAATTTGGTCTTCCATATCTTTACTTACCGGTTTATTGGCAATTTGGGAAACTCTCCGAATTACATTACGGACAGTTTTTTCATCTTTAAAATTCGCATTTTGCAAAGAATTAGCAAGGTCGAAAATATCCTTCATATTTACGCCCGTTTTGTTTTCTATATTTTTAAAGAAACCATTATCCATCGTAAATTCACACTCCTTCATAAACTACTCTATTGTATGAAGGAGTCATAAAATGGTGAATAAAATTGGAAAAGCTAAAAAGAAACATAGGTTAAGAAAGGGTCGGCCATTCTATTGGGCCAACCCTTTCCTTCAGTTCAAGCTCACTATTTCTTAATAGAAGCTTGCACCAACAATGATTAATAGGATGAACAACACAACGATTAGAACAAAAGTTGAACCACCGCCGTAGCCATAGCCGTAGCCGCCTCCATATCCACACCACATAAACTGTCACCTCACTTTTGTAATCTCACTAATAACATATGAAAGTACATAAAAAAGTGTATAGGCATGACAGACTAAACTAAAAAAACAAGTAAAATTGTGTTTTTACCCTTTTGGTTTAAAAATAAGTGCGCCGATAAAACCAAATATAATGGCAGCTGAAATTCCAGAGCTTGTCACCTGGAACATCCCCGTTAATACCCCAATAATTCCATGTGCCTTGGCATCCTGTAAGGCTCCATGGACGAGGGCATTCCCAAAACTGGTAATTGGAATGGTTGCCCCTGCCCCGGCGAAGTCGACCAATGGCTCATACAACCCGAAACCATCCAGAACTGCTCCGGCAACAACGAGCAAGCTTAAAGTATGACCTGGAGTCAGTTTAGCTACATCAAATAATAGTTGTCCAATGACGCAGATGATTCCACCCACTACAAAGGCCCAGAAAAACATCGCTAACACAAAGGCTCACCCCATCTCTCCATTCATTTCTATCGCAACTGCGTGTGCAATACACGGAATTGATTCATTCTGCTGGAAACTTAACGGTGACAATAAAGCCCCTGTTGCAACAACTAAAATTCTTCTATATTGCCCTTTTTTCATTTGATTTAATAAGTGACCGTATAAAACGGTTGCTGAGCATCCTGCACCGCTTCCCCCAGATTGCGCCGGTTGGTCCTCCTTGTAAATCAATAAACCACAATCCTGGAATTGTCTTCGCTCCAATTTAAGGCCGCTTTTGTTTAATAATTCAAAGGCAGTATCATGTCCGATTCTTCCAAGATCGCCAGTAACAATTAAATCATAATAGGATGGGTCCAACTCTAAGTCACGAAAATGAGCCATGATGGTATCTGCCGCAGCTGGCGCCATTGCCCCACCCATATTAAAGGGATCGGTTAAGCCCATATCAATCACTTTTCCGATGGTTGCAGCAGTTGTCACAGGTTCGAACCGATCAGGTTCATTAGGCTGCACAAGTGCTACTCCTGCACCCGTAATGGTCCATTGCGCGGTAGGAGGTTTTTGACCACCATATTCAGTTGGATACCGAAACTGTTTCTCTACTGCTGCGTTATGGCTTGATGCACCTGTAAGGACGTATTTAGCTCCCTGGTAGTTCACCACGAAAGAAGACAGCGCTAAGCCTTCCATGGAAGTCGAGCAAGCTCCAAACAGACCAAAGTATGGAATCTGCATCGTCCGTGCCGCAAAACTCGTCGGTGTGATTTGATTGATCAAATCTCCTGCAAATAAAAATTGGATTTGTTCTTTTTGAACTTTTCCTTTATCCAAGGCAACCTTAATTGCTTCTTCAAGTAATAATCTATGGGCCTTTTCATAGGACTCTTTTCCCATCCATAAGTCTTCATACAATAGATCAAAATCATTGGCCAATTTTCCATTTGCTTCAAATGGTCCACCCGTTACGCCAGTTGCTGTGATCATTGGGCGGTTTGCGAACACCCATGATTGATGCCCTTTTAACAATTACAATACCCCCCACATCACAAGTAGCGTTTTAATTAATGCAACTACAAAAGCGGAAAAAACTCCGAAGAGAATGACCGATCCAGCCAATTTAAACATATTTCCACCAACTCCAAGAACAAACCCTTCTGTCCGGTGCTCAATGGCAGCCGAGATGACTGCATTACCAAAACCAGTTACCGGCACAGCACTCCCTGCTCCTGCAAATTGACCTAATCGATCGTAAACGCCAAACCCAGTTAATAGCATTGAAAAAAAGACCATAGTTGCGACTGTTGGGTTTCCAACGCTCTGTTCAGTAAAATTAAAAAAGTAAATATAAAAATAACTAACAGCTTGACCAATTACACAAATGAGCCCACCTACAAAAAAAGCTTTTATACAATTCTTTAAGACCGGTCTCTTTATTTCATGTTTTTGCTGTAGTTGTTGATAGTTTCGCTGCTGAAGTGTTGTGTTTTTTTGTTTGTTACTCGGCATCGTATTCTCCCCTTCTTACTTCATATCTTCTGTCATTTTTACAATTTCATTAAAGCGTTTTTCAGCTTTCTGGTTAGAGAAATCAGATGATTTAATATGTTCCTTTAGTCTCACAGCTTCTAAAAATACCTTATAATCGCTTGAAACTGTAAAGTTTTCTTTTGGGTATTTTTCCTCCAGCATCTTATTTACATTTTTTTCTATCGCTTTCATTCGAAAACGATGTAAATGTTTAACTTTATAAACAACTAAAGTATCTTTCTTACCCTTGACCACAGCAACATCGTAAAGCTCTGGATGAGAACTAACATCCTTTTTAATTTCTTCCACACGGTCACTATGCTTCTTATTAGAAATAATAACCGGCTTAGGATTAGTTGTTTTCATGAGAGCTAATTGGCTATCCTTGACAGGTTGATTATTACTACAAGCGGACAGTAAAATTAGACAGGTGAATAATATTAATCGATAACTAGTGATCATCTGATTCCCTTTCCTTATTCCATTATTTATAATTAGTTTTTTCGAGAAAGCCCAAAATTATGACAAGATCATCTTTATTTTTACTTATTAGCCCTTTGGGTAAAAATAAAAAACTGCCAGATTAACTAGCAGTTTTTTCTATCACTTTGAAGTTTTCTTTCCACAGCCGCAGCCTTTTTTCTTAATCTTATTGGACGGCTTATAAGATTGAATTGTTTGTGTAGTTTGTGTTGATTGTGTATTTTTCTTATTCGTATCCATCTACCTCTCTCCTTTTGTCGAAAAAATTTCTACTAAGATAGAATATGAACGACAACTATGTCTTGTCTCAGCGAAACAATTAATTTCTGATAAATTGCTGAACAAATAGTTCTATAATGGAAGCCAACCCGGCTATCGCCAATATAAGAGTAATGGGTTCCGATACACCAGGGAAAAGATAATTGAAGCTTGTTATGAACGTTGCTGCCCAAATGCCAGTACACCAATAACAACTTAATAGTTCACCCATAAATTTCTTTATCCCTGTTCTTTTCGTAATATAATAAACCTCTATCTCCCCGTCCTCATTCTTCTCACTTACTTCATCAAAAAAGGGTTGACGAATAAATTCAGTTATCTTATCAAATACAAGTAATCGTGTTAACCGAAAGCTAGCCAAGGATAAGACTAAGAAGCTGAGAAACGTTATTTTCATGGTTATTCACCCTTTCCTTTTCGAAAACCCTGCGAAAATTCCTCATTATCCGCCTAATTTAGCTAAAACAGGCTATTGTCCGTAACCCAAAACCGCTCTGTTAAATATGTTAGTAGTGTAAGATATATCACGAATAAGGAGGAAAAAATAAATGGGTTGTGGAAGAAATCATCATGACAATGACAGTGCAAACTGTGTTTGCCAAGTAGTTCGTGCCATTAAAGACATCCAAGATAATGCTGTAGAAGAAGAGTGTGCAGAATGTACCAGCTGTTTTACTGAACCACTAGGTACGCTAGTATCACCATCTAGGAGAGATCCAGTTGATACTCGTGTATTTGTGTTAAGTACAGCAGACGGTTCACCATTCCATGCGTTCTTTAGCAACGAAAGTAATGCTTGTGTGTCCATCTACTTCCGAGTAGAAGACGTATTCGATAACTGCTGTGCAACACTTCGTGTTTTAGTACCAGGCAAACGTGATGGCGGAAACTTCTGTCCAGTAAACTTAGTTTCTGGCGGAGATAAATGCTGTATTGACCTTACAAAAGTTTGCCAGGTTGAGCGCTTCCGTGCAAGCAACGACTGTATTACAGTTGATTTAAGCTGCTTCTGTGCAGTACAATGTATCGCAGACGTTAACCTAGGTATTTGTAACTAAGAAATCAGAAAATGTATATTAGCCAGTCGTTTATCGGCTGGCTTTTTTATTATCTTTTTATACCAATCATAATAATGTCCTTTAACTCCACTAAAGGAATATCTATCGTTGATTGGTCATGAAATTGAATGGTAATCTGACCGTCATCATAGGCAGTTAAGTAACCGGTATAATTCTCTTCTTTTGTATAAAAGACACAAGGCACTGGCGGTAATACCTTAGGAAAATTAATTAAATAATCCAATCGTTCTCTAATATTCAAATCTTTAAAGGGTTTTACCCTTTTAAAAGATGGTTTTGGTTCTTGCTGATGTAGGTTGTCTGAGGATGGAAGAGTGGCTTCTTTTTTTGTTTCGGCTTCTTGCACGATTTCTTTTTTAGCAAGAGATATTTTCTTCTTACTTTCTGTTTCAACCGGTTTCTCTTCTTCTAGTTCCTCTTGATCTCCTTTACTAATATAAATTTCTTGCATGTTTGTATTAGAAGGAGTTCTAGAAAATGGCTGATTAACATATAAAAGCGGTCCTTGATTCTTCTTAGTTGACATGCACAGTACCTCCTATCGCGTAATTCTACACTTTATATGTATGCGAAAAGCCTACACGCGTTCATACTAAATAGGTAAATCCCCATATTAAAAGCCCGCTTTGGCAGCGGGCTTTCTTATATTATGGCTCTGTTAAACTTGCCTGTTGATTTCCTCTCCAGGCACTTCGCTTTCCGTGGGTGTTTCGGCGAGCCTCCTCGGCGCTTGCGCCTGCGGGGTCTCCCCTGAACCATACTCCCACAGGAGTCTTCGTGCCTTCCGCTCCAATCAACAGGGTGTAAAAATCAACACTGTTCTTTAATACAGCCTATATTATAGAATATGGAATCCAGAATCAACGTGAATGTTTTCCCCAGTTATTCCTCTAGCCAGGTCACTAAATAGGAATAGAGCTGTATCTCCAACTTCTTCAGGCGTTGTTGGTCTGCGTAATGGTGCTTTTTCTTCGATTTCTTTTAAGATCGAGTTAAAATCACTTACACCCTTAGCGGAAAGTGTACGAATTGGGCCAGCTGAAATAGAATTGACACGAATGTTTTCTTTTCCAAGGTCTGCTGCTAAGTAACGGACACTTGCATCCAATGAAGCTTTTGCTACACCCATTACATTATAGTTTGGTATAGCTCTTTCGCCGCCAAGGTACGTCAAGGTTACAATGCTACCGCCTTCTGTCATTAATCCTCTTGCCTCTTTCGCAACCGCGGTTAATGAGTAGGCACTAATATTGTGAGCAAGTAAGAAGCCCTCTCTTGTTGTATTCATATATTCCCCTTGAAGCTCTTCTTTGTTAGCAAAAGCGATACAGTGGGCAACACCTTGAATAGCGCCAACCGCTTCCTTGATTTCAGCAAAACATTTTGCCACATCTTCATCTCTTGTTACGTCACAAGGAAGTACAAGTGTTCCTTCTGCTTCTAAAGAGTTCGCTAATTCACGAACACTACTTTCTAATCTTTCTCCCGCATACGTAAAAATTAATCTTGCGCCTGCATTGTGGAGGGAGCGGGCAATTCCCCATGCAATACTGCGTTTATTGGCAACACCCATTACCACATATGTTTTTCCAGCTAATGAAAGATTCATATTGAAAATTCCTCCTACAATAATTACGAGTTATTAGTACTTGGTACTAAGTTTACACTAAATTGTCACAAATGAAAAGTATACATATTTTTTAAGGCTAACATGTTTCGCAGAATTCAAGTTCCCTTTTTAACTCATCTACATATTCCTTGGTACCAGTAACGATTAAGCGATCATGCATCTGTAGTTCCGTATCACCATGTGGAACAATTGAATCCTTCCCTCTGAAAATACGTACAAAAATAATATCACCTGTAAACGGGAATCTTCTTAGAAGCATACCATCAAAATGAGTATTCATCATAACAATTTCGTATAATCCCGCTTCTTGGTTTGTTAAAATGTTAATTAAAGTTGGTGACTCAATCATAGCCCGTAGCAAAGCTTTTGATGACATAAATGCGGAGAATACCTCAATATCATGCTCTCTTAAGTTTTGCTCTAAATCAGGACTTTCAATTCGCGCAATAACCCTTGGAACGCCCTTATCTTTAGCTGCAATGGAAAGAGTAGAGTTCAGCTCCTCATCTCCTGTCGAAATAACAACAATCTCTGATTGATACACCTTCGTGTTTTCAATCGTTTTCATTGAATAATCGGGAAGCTCTACAATTTCAAACAGTGAATCAGCAATTTGTTTGTCTGATTTATCCATTTTCGTATGATACAGGACAGGGTCATAAAGGCCAGATTTTAATTCCCGAGATACAGGCAGAGTAACCTGGTTCGCACCAAGGAAAGATACGCTGACTTTTTTACCCCCGGCCACTTCTTTTGGAAACAGCTTTTTAAATACAATGGGCGTAAAAATGGACGTAATCACGGCCACCAGGATCAATGTCCCTTTCATTTGTTCCGTAATAACTCCAATCCTTTCTCCAATTGTTGATGCAGCGATGACAAGCGACAGGGTCGATGTGAGTAGAAAACCAGATGCAATAACCGTTTTTGTATCATACCAAATTTTTAAAAAATAGACCGGAATAAGCTTTGATAACAAGAGTCCGATTAAAAGAAGGGGAATTAATAACAAAAGCTTTTTCTCACTAAAAAGTGACCAAACATCAAGATTTACACCAACCATAACAAAAAAGATTGGAATCAAAAATCCATAGCCAAAGGAATCCAGTTTATGTACCAACTCCTGGTTTGGCGATAGCAACGAGACGAGTACACCAGCGAGAAATGCCCCAAGGATATTTTCGGCTCCCACTGTTTCCGATAATCCAACTAAGACGATAATAAGGGTAAACACAGCTCTAGTACCAATCTGAACGGTCCCTGTAGATAAGCTCTCAATGATGGAGCGATTTTTAAATCTTTTACCTACGAAATATAGAATGACTCCTGCCGCAAATAAAATTAAAAGAAGCCATGTGTTCCCGTGCCCTGCTTCATAAAGTGAGACAAAAATAGCTAGTAAGATCATCGTCACCAAATCGGCAATAACGGCTACTAGTAAAATGATTTGGCCAATGACTGTTTTCATGAGATGTGCTTCTTTGAGGGTTGGTACAACCACTCCTAGGGAAATGGTTGAAATGATTAAGGTCATTAAGAAGGCATTATCAATAAAGCCAGCCATTACAAACAAATACGATAAGCCGAGTGAAAAGATAAATATCCCAGCAAAAATAACCGTTGCCACGACAAATGTATTGGGCTCCATTTTACCGTTTGGAAGCCGGTCCCGTTTTTTACTTCCCGTGAAAGCAGTAAAATCAATTTCCAGTCCACTTAAAAACATAAGGAAAATAAATCCGAGAGTAGAGAGTGTAGACAGCCACATATCTTCATGAACCACATTAAAACCGCTTTTTCCAATAATCAATCCCACAATAATTTCAGCTACAACTACAGGAATAAAATTCATTTTAAAGCGATGTAGGAAAATGGGTGTTAAAAATGCCATGGTGACAACAATGAGCAAAGAAATTACTGAAACATGCTGCTCCATTCTTGTTCCTCCTCTCGAATCCTTTTAAGGATAAGGATTCTTTTTTTATAAAATTGAACAATTTCACAAAAAATAAGTATAAAGGGGTGTTTCTTATGAAAATAGATATTATTGGTGATATTCATGGATGCTTACATGAATTTAAAGATCTTACCTTAGAACTAGGATACAATTGGGACAATGGGATTCCTATTCATCCAAAAGGAAGAGTACTTGGGTTTGTTGGTGATTTAACGGACCGAGGACCTGAATCATTAAAAGTAATTGAAATTGTTTGGCAGCTCGTCATTAAACAGAGTAAGGCATTCTATACACCTGGAAACCATTGCAATAAATTGTACCGTTTCTTTCTAGGGAATAAAGTTCAAATCGCACACGGCCTTGAAACTACTGTTGCAGAATATGAATTATTATATAAGAAAGAGCAAGAGTCCATTCGTAAAAAATTTATGGAATTGTATGAAAAGGCGCCTCTTTACTTAGTATTAGACAAACAAAAACTTGTAATCGCTCACGCAGGAATTAAACAAGAATTTATCGGACAAACCCATTCAAAAGTAAAAGAATTCGTCCTCTATGGTGATATTTCGGGTGAAAAACATCCTGATGGCTCACCAGTCAGAAGGGATTGGGCAAAAAAATATCATGGCGATCCTTGTATTGTGTACGGACATACTCCCGTTAAAGAGCCGCGTGTAATCAACAATACATATAATATCGATACCGGGGCTGTGTTTGGAGGAAAACTAACTGCAATAAGGTATCCTGAAATGGAACTTGTTTCTGTTCCTTCTACTATGCCATACATTGAAGAAAAATTTAAACAATTTGATTAAGGAAAAATGAAGGAGGCTGACCACTAAATGTCAGCCTCCTTAATTATTGCATAGATATCCGGTGGAAGTGGTGCTAAAAAGGACATTTCCGTTCCCAGGATAGGGTGCTTAAACTGGATTCCTTTGCAATGAAGAGCCTGCCTACTAAGTAATGAGGTATCTCCTCCATATAAATCATCACCAAGTAATGGATGACCAATAAAGGACATATGCACCCTAATTTGATGGGTCCGTCCAGTTTCCAAGTTTAATTTAACATGTGTAAAAGCTGGATACCTCTTAATTACCTGAAAATGTGTACAGGCGTATTGTCCGTCATCACGGACCTCTCTTTCAATAATACTATTTTCTTTTCGTCCAATAGGTTCCTTAATCGTTCCGCCCTCAGACAACACAACACCACCTGCAAGTGCTTCATAGGTCCGCTTCACTAAACCCTTCTGCTGCATCATGCTAAAAAGATGATGAACATGTCGATGTTTAGCTACTAAAACCATTCCGGAAGTATCTCTATCCAGACGAGTGACTATATGCGATGTAGCCTGAAGCCCTATCTGCTGATAATAGCCTACCAATGCATTAGCAAGACTCCCCACGGGGTGCTCTCTAGATGGGATTGTATTCATCCCTGACGGCTTATTCACAACCAGTAAAAACTCATCTTCAAACAGAATATCCAAGGGAATTGCTTCTCCCTTACCCCCTTCGCTTGGGCTTTCAAGAGGAAATAAGAGCCGTAACTCATCACCCGTTCTCAATTTATAACGGACATTTACCTCTTCTCTATTTACCTGAATACTACCGCCCTTAAACTTTATGTCAGTTAAGGCAGTTCGAGAAACCTCTTCCTTTTTTAGAAAATCTTTAATGAGCATGCCAGTATGGTCATCATCAATGAACCACTTTAATTGAAAACGAGAATCCATCATTCTCCCTCCGGCTTAATCAGAAATAAATGAGTCATGCACTCTTTTCCAGAAAGGAAACGGCCGGAAACGGGCAAAACGTATTTTTTCGTCAGGTACTCTAAATTGAATGGATTTGACATCCTTATGCAGAAGCGTTAAATGATCAACAGTTATTTGAAAATCAGTTCGATTGACAGGTTTTAGCATACAGGTATGGTGTGCTGGCAGGATTAATGGCGAGCCAACTGTTCTAAAAACCTTATTATTAATGGATGCCATTTCTGCCACTTGAATAGCAGAGATAGACGGATGAATGATTGCTCCCCCCAATGCCTTATTGTAAGCCGTGCTACCAGAAGGGGTAGAAACACACAAACCGTCCCCACGAAACCGTTCAAAATGCTGTCCACGTATTTCTACGTCCATAACCAGTGTTCCCTCGACACTTTTAACTGTAGATTCGTTTAAAGCTAAATATCTTGATTCTTTACCAGCGTGTGTATAACGAATAATTACTTCAAGAAGCGGATATTCCACTACCTGATATGGAGTTTTAGCGATGGCAATAACCAGCTTTTCAATTTCATCAGGGATCCAATCTGCATAGAAACCAAGATGTCCTGTATGAATTCCGACAAATGCCGTTTTATCAAGACGACTACTATAACGGTGGAAAGCGTAAAGCAGCGTTCCGTCGCCCCCAATGGAGACAACGATATCCGGTTGGTCTTCATCGTACGTTAGATCAAAATCAAGTAAATACGTTCTCATCTTGTGCATCAAAATATTGGATTTTTGATCTCCTTTTGATGTAATGGCAAATTTCATATTATTTTGCTCCTTGTATGAATGGGATTCAAAAGGCATCTGTGGATTAGTTTTTTTCTTCCTGCTTTAATTCTTTTTTCCTTGAGAAAAAAGCCTGTGCTTCTTGGATTTCCCCACGAATTAAGGACATTTCCTCATCCAATCGGAAAGCAGCTTCTGCTGCTCGTTGCAGTCTCATCATGATATCACTTGGAAAAATCCCTTTATATTTATAGTTTAACGTATGTTCAATGGTTGCCCAAAAGTTCATTGCTAGTGTTCTGATTTGGATTTCAGCTAAAATTTTCTTTTCCCCATGAATCGTTTGAACAGGATAGCAAATTACGACATGATAGGAACGATATCCGCTTGTTTTTTTATGTGAGATATAATCCCTCTCTTCCACAATTTCAAAGTCATTCCTATTTCTTAACAAATCAACTACCGTATGAATATCATCGACAAATTGACACATAATGCGCATTCCCGCAATATCCTGCATTTCTTCTTCAAGACGTTCAAGCGGAATTCCTTTTTGGTTAGCCTTATCTAAAATACTCGCAATTGGTTTAACTCTTCCTGTAACAAATTCAATAGGTGAATGAGTAGAATCCAGATCAAATTGACCTCTCATCCCCTTTAATTTTATTTTTAGTTCTGCCACCGCTTGTTTATATGGCGCTAAAAATAGGTCCCAATGCTTCATGATTCCACCCTCAATCAACTAAAATAAGCTCTCTACTTTCGTAACCATTTCGCTGCCATAGTTACTGTTTCCTTTAATATTATTAATGACATAATCTAATTCATCATGAAAATTAATCAATTCTATTTGTTGCTCAGTTGTGGAAATCCATGCCGGCATCTTTTCTTCTAGAGCTTGCTTTAAATAAGGCCAGATTTGTTCTGGTAAAACAATGTATGTATAATCTTCTTGTTGCTCCATTAAATAAATAAAAGAATAATGATCAGAGTCCACTAGAATTTGTTCACAAGGCACTAATCCATTAATGGTCTCATTTGTTTCCAATAGTAGCTTTTCTTCTGTTATGATTGCGTTTAGTATTGTTATTCTTTTTTTCATTGTTCGACCTCCATTTTTCACCCTCTTATTTTAGCATAATTCGTTCATTTCTCCCAAGGATTGCAGTCGAAGATGAAGAGTTAATAAAAATTGATTGATTAATTGAAAGGAATCAGATATGTCACAAAATATTGAGATTGAATTTAAAAATATACTCACTGAATCAGAATATAAAAGACTTTTAAATGCACTCGAAATAGATCAAACACAAATCTTTTCACAGGAAAATCATTACTTTGATACTCCCAGTTTTTCCTTAAAGGAAGCAGGCTCAGCACTTAGAATCCGAAAAAAGAAGCATCATTTTGAGATGACTTTAAAACAACCAGCCGCTGTCGGTCTTTTAGAAACTAATCAAATCCTTACAGAAGATGAAGTAACTACGGCACTTCAATCCGGAAAGTTACCAACGGGGGTTATTCAACAACTAATTGAAGCAAATGGAATACCTTTTTCTAAAATTGAGTATTTTGGTCATCTGTTAACGAATAGAGTAGAAATTCCTTACAAGAAAGGCTTATTAGTCCTTGATCATAGCTCATATCTAAACAAAGAAGATTATGAATTGGAGTATGAAGTGGAAGACTACAAAGAAGGTCAGCTTATTTTCCGGGAATTCTTGTCTTTCTATAAGATTCCAGAACGGAAAACGGAGAATAAAATTCGTCGTTTTTATATGCAAAAATATAAAATGAATGAGTAGTATGTCTAAAATTCCTTTTTTTAAAGCAATAAATTTGTGCTATGAAAACGGCATTGATAAAATTAAAAATACAAAAGGGTAAAAAGGAGTTGTCAACATGAATGAGAAAAAGCTAACACCATATGAGGCTATTGGTGAAGGTACACTACACCAATTAATTGACACATTTTACGGCCTTGTTGCACAACATCCTGATCTTGCACCGATTTTCCCAAATGAATTTACAGAAATTGCTAGAAAGCAAAAGCAATTTTTAACTCAATATTTAGGTGGACCAGCCCTCTATACAGAAGAACATGGGCATCCAATGATGCGAGCACGCCATTTGCCTTTCCCTGTTTCACCAAAACGGGCTAATGCTTGGTTAGCTTGTATGACAAAAGCAATGGACGAAGTTGGATTACATGGTCCGATAAGAGATGATTTTTACTCCAGGCTTTATCTTACTGCTCAACACATGATAAACACGCCAGACGGCGATGAGATTTCAGGTGAAAATCGTGAGTAATTCGAATTCGAATGGTCCCAAGCAACGATGTGGCGGAATTGAAAAAAAGCCAATCGAAATCTATATGTTTATAGATCCGTTATGTCCCGAATGCTGGGCTATTGAACCTATACTAAAAAAACTGAAAATTGAATACGGTCGATATTTTTCAATAAAGCATGTATTAAGTGGACGGTTGGCCGATTTAAATTTGAGTAAAAAGAAGAACTATGAAACCATTGCAGATTTATGGGAAAAGACTGCAAGCCGTTCAGGCATGTCGTGTGATGGCACCCTATGGTTGGAGAATCCGGTCGATACACCATTTACCGTATCCATTGCCATAAAAGCAGCTGAGTTACAAGGAAGACGAGCAGGAATACGTTTTTTCCGAAGAATTCAGGAGATGTTGTTTTTAGAAAAACAAAATATATCTAATTTAGAGGTATTAAAGGATTGTGCAAAGACATCTGGCCTAGATGTGGAAGAATTTCTAAGTGACATTCATTCCGAAAGTGCTGCTAAGGCCTTTCAATGTGACCTTAAAATCACTTCAGAAATGGATGTCACTGAAATTCCAACTTTGGTTTTCTTTAATGAAAACGCTGAGGATGAAGGTATTAAAATAACAGGAACATATCCTTACGAGGTCTATGTGCAGATATTAGAGGAAATGCTTTCTGAGAAGCCTGTATTATCCCCTCCACCGCCATTAGAATCATTTATGAAGTTTTTTAAGTTTGTAGCATCTAAAGAAATTGCAGTGGTTTATAATATGTCCATTTCACAGATTGAACGAGAAATGAAAAAATTGCTTCTTAAACAGGTTGTTGAGCAAATTCCCGCTAAATACGGAACGTTTTGGAGATATATTGAAGACTAAGACAGGTAATGGTTCATATGGACCAACACCTGTTTTTTTTGTAGACTTTGTTGCTTTCTGTTGCCTACTTTAACGCAGGTTTAATGAATTCAATGACAATCGTGTCTGAACGTGGGAGAACTTCTGACAGTGTTTTGGTTTTTCGCGCTTACTCTGTCAGAAGTTGGCTTGTCTTCTGACATTGTTTTGGTTTTTCGTGCCTGCTCTGTCCGAAGTTACCTTGCCTTCTGACAGTGTTTTGGTTTTTTACGGTTACTTTGTCTGATGTTGGCTTGTCTTCTGACAGTGTTTTGGTTTTTCACACTTACTCTGTCAGAAGTTCGCTTACCTTCTGACAGTGTTTTGGTTTTTCACGCTTACTCTGTCAGAAGTTCGCTTACCTTCTGACAGTGTTTTGGTTTTTTACGCTTACTCTGTCCAAAGTTCGCTTGCCTTCTGACAGTGTTTTGGTTTTTCACACTTACTCTGTCAGAAGTTCGCTTACCTTCTGAAAGTGTTTCACCTTTTTTAGTCAAGCCCATTATTATGTGTAAATTCATTCCTCATGAAAAACAATGTTAAGCAGATGAATTATTTTTGGTGTACT
>NZ_JBDGJV010000021.1:36028-73880 GCF_057656715.1 Neobacillus sp. Soil_C_43 | reverse complement strand
GTAGTTCACTATACTCATTCTTTTTTTACAAGCGAAAACATTGTTGACACTTTTACACAATTAAATGGACTTGACTAGTCTATGAGCCCAAACTGGCTGAAAGAAAGAGAAGAAGGTCGCGTAGGAGCAATCTACGAACCCAAACTGGCTGTGAGAAAGAGAAGAAGGTCGCGTAGGAGCAGTCTACGAGCCCAAACTGTCTGTGAGAAGGAAAAAACGGTCGTATAGAAGAAGAGTATTAGTAAAAGGAGAATTGACGATGAAAATAAGCAAAGATAATGCGGAGCATTACACATGGGGGAGTCAGTGTGATGGCTGGCATCTGGTCAATCAACAGGAACTCAGTGTTATCCATGAACGAATGCCGAGCCTGACATCAGAAGTAAGACATTATCATCAGCAATCACGACAATTTTTCTTTGTTTTATCAGGAAATCCTACGTTAGAGGTGGATGGGGAACGTTTCACCCTAACACCACAGGAGGGGATCGAAGTACCGCCTCACATCCCGCACCAAATGTTTAATGAATCCAGCAACGACGTAGAATTCTTAGTCATATCCCAGCCGACCAGTAAAGGTGATCGAATTTTAGCCGAATGAGGTGCAAAATGTATATTCCTAAACATTTCAAAATAGACGATCTTGAAACTATCTATAAAATTATTGGAAAAAATAGCTTTGCCACGCTTTTTCACAGCATAATGGCAGGCCGTATGCGACACATTTACCATTATTGTTAGAAAGCGAAGAAGGGTTCTTATATGGCCACTTCGCTCGTCCAAATGAACTATGGAAGGACATCGAAAATCAGAACGTACTCGTTACGTTTCAGGGGCCACACGCATATATTTCCCCTAGTTGGTACGAATCCACCCAAGCCGTTCCAACGTGGAATTATGTAGCGGTTCATGTCTATGGACAAGTGGAGATTTTACACGATGACCAAGAAATCTATGATGCCCTTTTTAGCATGGTAGATAAGTACGAAAAGCCAGGTAGCTCTTATCGCTTCCAAGAGATTGATAGAAACTTTATTCATGGAATGAGTAAAGGAATTGTAGCTTTTAGAATCAAGATTACTGAAATAGAAGGAAAAGCAAAATTAAGCCAAAATCATTCGGTAGAACGACAGGATTTGGTGATTCAGCAGCTAGAACTCTCTCAAGAATCTAATCAGCTTCAAATTGCAGAATTGATGAAGAAAAACCATTAAAGGAGTGATAAAGATGACTTTGGAAATGAGAAAAATATGTGAGAAATGTGATAACCCCCTACAAAAGGATGGGGAGGCCTATATTTGTGTATATGAATGCACTTTCTGTCATGACTGTACGGAAGAGATGGACGCTGTTTGCCCTAATTGTGGGGGAGAACTCGTCAAAAGACCACGTCCGCCGAAAAAGTGATATTTTAGGAGAAAGTGAATGAGATAAGAAGTTGAAGTTAAAATGAATGAAGGCATCCTAGCAAAGGATGCCTTCCGGTTTTATATACTTGTTGCTTGGGAGTTTAACTCTGAAGCCGTGTTTACAATTTGTTCAAACGCTTTATTGAATGCTTCCATCTTTATTGCTTGTTCATGAGAGTCTGAAGAAATTTGTTGAATGTTCGTGATGATCTTTTCTAGATTAGCTACCATCCCTTTTAATTGTGGCTCTACACCTTCAACGGTTTCTCTATTATTTTCAGCCATTTTCTCTATTTCTTTAGCTACCACTGCAAAGCCCTTTCCATGTTCTCCAGAACGGACAGCTTCTATAGATGCATTTAGACCCAAAATCCGGGATCTAGCTGCTGTTTTCTTTAAAATACCCAAAATTTCCTCTATCTTTTTAATCTCATCTCTTAGAAAAGTAGTTTCTTCATCAAGTTCTTTTAGCTCAGTTGCAATCTGTTCAGTTACTTTAGTTACCTCTTCTGATGTTGTAGCCAATTCACCACTAACACCAGTTAGTTTTTGTGCACCTTTTCGTAATACATCGACTTTATTGTTTGAAACAATAGTAGAAATGACGCCTATTATTTCATTGTTTTCTATAATAGGTGTTGCTGTTGAAATATAGGCAACACCAAAAATTCCCGAATCTCGTTCTTCCTTTTGTGGTTCACCAGTGATTAAAGCATTGTGAGTCACAGTCCCTTTAAAATTATCAGCAGAAGCGCCAATAGGAACCTTAAGATCAATCTTTTTGCCAGGAATATATCCTATGACCTTTTCTGTGTCAGCTAAAACGATACACGCATCTTCTGCATGTGTGGATTGAATAATTTCCAAATTATTTAGCAATTGTTGTAACCGCTCCAAAGTAATTCCTCCGATAGAAAAAGTGGTATTAGTATAATAAATATAACATTATTTACATAAGATAACAGACTAGTTAAAAAATATATTTTATTTAATAGACTAATATAAAGGCATGATTATGGATGCGATTCATTAAACGATAAGCTATTTATATTTTTGAGTAATTTTCCAGATGTTATTGAAATTGGAAAAAAATTCTTTATAATAAAAAATGACAATGATGTCAGTGTTATTTTAACTAAATGGAGGAACCTACCTTGTCACCTAAAATTTCTGACATTGAAAAAGAAAAACGTAAAATGCATATTATCCATTCAGCTACGGAAGTGTTTAAACGCAAAGGATATGTAAACTCCACCATGCAGGACATCGTAGACGAAACAGAGATGAGCCGTGGCTGGGTGTATCTATATTTTTCAAACAAAGAAGACATTATGCTAGCAATCCTTGCAGAAAATGAGCAAGAAACAGAAGCACAAATCAATAGCCTTTTAACGAGCGGACTTTCGGTTTGGCAAGGGATGAGCGGATTAATCGATATGATGGACCAGCAATTAAACCATGCATCTGACGATCTGCCAATCGTGATATATGAATATTTCATCAGCGGGTGGAAGCAGCCAGAACGACGTGAATACCTAGAAACCCACTACAAAAAGCAACATGACTATCTAATGATTTACTTGCAGAGGGGAGTAGCACAAGGAGAGTTTAAGCCATTTGTTGACTTGGAAGTCATCATAAGAATGATTACCTCTTATTTTGAAGGCCTTTTACTTCACTCAAAAGCAGCTGGCAGCAGCAACGTTCGAGTAAGCGAGCAGCTAAACCTCTTCAAGTCCATGTTAAAGTCAGCATTACAAGTCAATGATCAGGATGGTGGTTTGTCATGACAATTTTTAAAAATAAGGTCTTTACCAAATTATTTTTAGCGGCATTTGCATCCCAACTTGGAACGACGATTGGGAATGTTGCGTTTGCTTTTTATTTATTAGATCGTTTTAGCAAACAGCCATTTTATGCAACTATAGCAGAATTAATGTATTCGTTACCTATATTGCTTGTTTTCTTTTTAGTAGGGGTGGCTGCAGATAGATTTGATCGAAAGAAAATTGCGGTTAACTCCGACTGGATTCGGGCCGTCTTAACAGGCTTTTTATTAGTAACGATCTATTTCAACATCCTTTGGTTAGTGTTTGTGATTCTGTTTATTCGAAGTGCCGTAGCTAAGTTTTTTGCTCCAGCAGAAATGAGTATTTTACAGGGCGTGCTTAATAAAGAGCAGTATATGCAAGCCTCTGGACTAAATCAAACCGTTCTTGGGTTATTTATGTTGTTTGGTATGGGAATGGGGGCCATTTCCTATCACTATATTGGGCTGATGGGGACTGTGATGATTGACGGGGTCAGCTTTATTATTTCAGGGCTTCTCATCAGCACGTGTTCTATTCCTTTAGAGGCACGGTTACCTAATGGTAAAACACATATGAAGGATATTAATCTTACGACCGTTCTTACTGATTTCAAAGAGGGCTTAAAATATATCCTTCATTTTAGACTGCTAAAATCTATTGTTTCTGGCTTTCTAGTGTTTGGTCTCATTAATGGAGCGTTTGCTGTGCTTCCACTTTTTACAATGAAATACAAGCTAGCACCAGAGGAATTTACGCAGTATGCTTCTATGTTTTCTATCTTTTTGGGAATTGGTTTTGTGCTTGGCAGCGGAATAGGTAGTCGACTCGTAAAGCTATTCAAAGTTCATCGAGTTATCATAGGTGGAGTCATATTAAGTGGTGTGTTTACATTGATTATGGGGGCAGTGGAAAATGTTTGGTTCTATCTTTCCTTTGTATTTATTATGGGTGTAATCATCGCACCAGTAAATGTGGCATTGTCTGGTTGGATGACTGAGCTTGTGGATCCAAAATATATGGGGAGAGTGTCTGGCTGGGTGGATCCATTAATGATGCTGGCTCATTCTATATCATTGGGAATCATCGCAGTTGTCTTCCCGGCATTCGTAAAAGTAGACACCATTTATTGGGCGGTGGGTATTCTATTAATGGTTGTGGGGTGCTATTATTTATTGGTGTTGCCAAAGTTGGTTACAAAAGAAGTGAAAGTAGCAGACATCCAGTCGGTTCCTACTTCAGCAGAATAAACATGAAGCTTTTGCGAAAAAGTTTCATGAAAGTGAAACTATTTTACATGGAGCATCGACTAACTTAATAACCCCCCCTAGGGTTGTGTGAATAGGGCCCGGCACGAATGCCGGGCTTAATTTATTTTATAGTAGTACTTTCTAGAACCTTGCTGTTTGTTTAGCAGGGTTTTTTTTATGTTTAAAAGGAAAAATTCTTTTACTTTTTACTAATAAAAATCATGTTATTTAGTGAGGAGAAATGGGTATTACATTGAATAATTATAAAAACAAAAGGTTTTTAGTCATTACTATCTAGAGAAAGAAAGCAGGTGTACGATTGGGAACAAGGAAAAATGGGTTAATTATTGCTGGGTTTACAGGAATGTTTGTCATAGTAGTTCTCTTTTATTTTTTTCTAACCTCTGTAGGAGAAAAAGAGAAGGTAGAAGGAAAGCATGCAGATAGTAAAAATCCGCCTGCTGCAAAAGTGGAAGTAAAGGACCTCGCTCCTCCAGCGTTTACGAGCAAGCAACTGACATCGCTGCCAAAGAACAACTGGATTACCAATGGAGGGAGTACATTTAATCAACGTTACTCTTCCCTGGATAAAATAAATTCATCCAACATAAAAAAATTAAAAGGGAAATGGGTTACGCATCTGGGGTCAGGAAAAGAGTTTAAATATTCTGGCGAGGCGTCACCCGTCGTTTATAACGGTGTAATGTATATCATTACCGGTGCAGACCAAGTATCTGCTATTGATGTGAAAAAAGGTGAGACTTTATGGACTTATAAACCGAACATAAGCGAATTAACAACCGTTTGTTGCGGTTGGACAAGTCGTGGTGTCGCAATTGGTGATGGGCTAGTATATGTTGGTCTGCTAGATGCCAGATTAGTTGCTCTCGACCAAAAAACGGGTAAAGAGGTATGGTCCACAACGGTCGATGATTGGAAAAAGGGCTATACGATTACAAGCGCACCGCTTTACTATAACGGAAAAATTTATACAGGTATTTCTGGTGGTGAATATGGAATTCGAGGCAGGGTTACAGCCTTTAATGCAAAAAATGGGAAGGAGCTTTGGCGCTTCTACACCATTCCAGGCCCTGGAGAAAGTGGTCACGAAACCTGGCCAAGTGACAATGATTCATGGAAACGAGGCGGTGCACCGGTTTGGCAAACACCTGCGGTTGATCCTGAATTAGGGTTACTCTATTTTTCAACCGGTAATGCAGCTCCGGATTTAGACGGAAGTGTAAGAAAAGGGAATAACTTATTTTCTTCTTCCATAGTAGCAATTGATGCTGAAACAGGAAAATATAAGTGGCACTTTCAAGAAGTTCATCACGATATTTGGGATTTAGACGCACCGAATCCAGTTGTACTATTTGATGTTAAAAAGGATGGAAAAAAGCGAAAAGCACTAGCCCAAGCTGGTAAAACAGGATGGCTTTATATCCTAGACCGAACGAACGGGAAGCCGTTGGTAGGTATTGAAGAGCAGCCAGTGCCGCAGGACGATCGTCAAAAAACCTCGCCTACCCAGCCGATTCCAAAGGGGGATGCTTTTGTCCCACAAGTTGTCACGGAAGAGGAATTCAAGAAAGATGTGAAAGGCTATAAAGGACATATAGGTAAGATTTTCGATCCATACTGGGAAGAACCAATGCTTGTGAAACCATCGACGTTCGGAGGAGCTAACTGGCCACCTTCAGCATATAACCCTGACACTGAATATTTTTATGTGTTAGGAACGGATCAGTATTCTACTTTTACAAGAAGTGAAGAAGAGTATAAGGAAGGTAGTATCTATTTAGGTAGTATTATCCAACCCGTACAGGATGCACCTGTAAGAGGAACCATCACCGCTATTGATGTAAAAACAAATAAAATAGCCTGGCAGCAAAAGTGGGATGCCAGTGCGTATAGCGGTGTATTAACCACAAAAGGCGGCCTCGTCTTTGTAGGACATAATGATGGAAGGCTGATTGCTTTTGATGCTAAAACTGGTGATCAAGTATGGGAATTTAAGACAGATGCAGGTGTTAATGCGGCGCCTATTGCCTATGAAGTGGATGGAAAGGAATATATTTCTGTTTTAGCAGCAGGTAACGCATTAGCTGGTTCGAAGCACGGCGACTCTTTATGGACCTTCTCCTTAGATGGGACCATTGAATCAGGTACCGCTCCTGAAAGCACTAATAAACCCGAAGACAAGGAGAATGGAGATACTACGGCAAATGTGAACGATGGTCAAAAGGTTTTTGAAGGAAATTGCTTGGCCTGCCATGGAAGAGAAGGAACAGGTGGACATAATGGACCAGACCTGCAACTTAGTCAGGTAGCGAAAGACCCGGAAAAAGTAATGGAAAGGGTGAAGAAAGGCGGGAATACCATGCCAGCCTTTGGTGAACTTTTAACTGAAAAACAAATAAAAGATGTAACAAAATATATTACTGAGATTGTGGCCAAAAAACGAGAATAAGGAAATAGAGGGCTGACCAGTGCCATTCTGGTTAGCCTTCTTTTAGTGGGAATAAAATCCCGGTCGAAAATGACTATTTATCTTTTTTAACGGACATGTTATGCTAAAAAAATGAGTATACTAACAAAGAGTTTAATTAATCAGACAATAAGTGCTGGTAATTAACGGTTTCTTGGGCAGGGGTGTTGATAACTTTATTATATAAAGTTATTCTAATACTGTGGTTTTTAATTTAATAAAAAAGGGAATTAAAGTAGTTGATTATTTAAGTAATCAACTTTTTATATATATAAAAGGGGAGATGAAGATGAAAAAGATTAGCTTAGCATGGCAAATCTTTATTGGACTAGCTTTAGGTATTATTTTGGGTGCTATTTTTTATGGTAACCCGCATGTGGAAACGTACTTACAGCCAATTGGTACAATATTTATTCGATTAATCAAAATGATTGTCGTTCCAATCGTTGTTGCTAGTCTTATTGTTGGTGTTGCAGGCGTTGGTGATATGAAGTCACTGGGTAAACTTGGTGGAAAAACCCTATTATATTTTGAAATCATTACAACTATTGCTATCTTTGTAGGACTACTTGCAGCAAACGTGTTTCAACCTGGAGCTGGTGTGGACCGAACACACTTAACGAAAACAGATATTAACTCCTATGTGGATACAGCTGCACAAACCGAGTCACACTCTATGGCTGATACGTTTATTAATATCGTACCTACCAATATCATACAGTCATTAGCAAATGGCGATATGTTAGCAATTATCTTCTTTTCTGTCATGTTTGGACTTGGTGTAGCAGCGATTGGTGAAAAAGGCCAACCGATTATTAACTTCTTTAGAGGCACGGCGGATGCCATGTTCTATGTAACCAACCAAATCATGAAATTGGCTCCACTTGGTGTATTTGCTCTAATCGGTGTAACGGTATCAAAATTTGGAATTACCTCATTAATCCCATTAGGAAAGTTAGTATTAGTCGTTTACGGATCAATGATTTTCTTTATTTTAGTCGTTCTAGGATTAACAGCAAAGATTGCAGGGGTTAATATCTTTAATTTATTAAGATATTTGAAAGATGAATTAATTCTAGGTTATACAACGGCAAGTTCGGAAACAGTTCTTCCGAAGTTAATGGAAAAGATGGAGAAGATCGGATGTCCGAAGGCTATTACTTCATTTGTTATACCAACTGGATATTCATTTAACCTTGATGGTTCAACCTTGTATCAAGCGATTGCGGCATTGTTCATCGCACAAATGTATGGAATTCATATGAGTATTACACATCAAATTACCTTAGTTCTTGTATTGATGCTTACTTCTAAAGGGATTGCCGGTGTTCCAGGCGTATCGTTTGTCGTGTTACTTGCGACGCTAGGAAGTGTAGGGATCCCAGTTGAAGGACTTGCATTTATCGCTGGTATTGACCGTATTCTAGATATGGCGCGTACATGTGTAAATATTGTTGGTAACTCATTAGCTGCCATTGTCATTACAAAGTGGGAAGGCCACAAGCTTGATGAGGATGCAGTAGAAAAAGCAGCTTAAATTATCTGAATATAGACCAAAAAAGGCATCGACTAAGCTCGATGCCTTTTATTCGTTCTTATTGGATATTACCAGGTCCATCCCCACCGCCAGTAATAAAAATATACTCACTCATAGCTAAGTTCGTGTCCGCCCGATATTTTTCAATGTCTACTTTGGGGTCACTTGCCCCTTTTTTTGAATCGAAATACATTGCTATGGGAGCTAGTATAATGATTGGAGACAGAATAAATAACCAAATCATATAATACCCTCCTTTTAAGAAAATCTATATTTATTAAACTATGTTTAATGGGAGAGAAAGGTTCAAGAAATACATAAAAAGCCCCATCACACAATTTTAAGAAGGATGTTAAGTAAATTTGGCGAATTTATCTAGGATACTTTTATCAATGAGATGAGGAGGCTCGATGTATGTTTATTAGACTTGAAACAAATGATGAGTTACTGGGTGATGGAGGTTCTTTTCTCTTTGATGAAGTACAATATAACCTGATTCATCGAATCAGTGAGGTTAGTGATGCTTTAAGCATAAAGACGACAGATAATAGGATGGTCTTTGCACAAACGCAGGGACAAAAGGCATGGTTGTGGGTATCCAAGGAGACACAATTAGAGGAACAGAAGGAAATACTTCAAAATCTAGTAAGCTATTTAAACAGTAATCAGCTTCCTGGGGTATCAGGGGATCCTCAGACTGCAGAAATGTTTGCGGAGGTTTTTTCAAAAAAGAGTGGAATTGGCTATGAAACGGTAATGACCATGGAATCTTATCATTGTCCAAAGGTGATAAGGCCAGTAAATGTACCAGGGGAGATTCGAAAAGCCGCTTTAGAAGACATAGATAATGTGGCTGCCTATCTTGCAGGTTTTGTAGAGGATGCATTTGGTACGTCAGTGGAAGCTAGTACTCAGCGATCTAAGGCACAAACAATGATAGAGTCTGGAAACTTGTACCTTTGGCTTGTGGATGAAAAGCCGGTGTCCATGGCGAATATTTCACATCGTTCACCTAGACATGCCCGGATTAATGCGGTTTATACTCCTGTCATGCATCGGAAGAAAGGCTATGCAAGTGCGCTAGTAGCGGAATTATGTGTAATTATTCATTCGGAGGGACTAGAACCAATGTTGTATGCGGATATCAGTAACCCCGATTCCAATAAGGTGTATCAGAATATCGGTTTTATCGAAAGTGGTAAAATAGCTGAAATCAAATTTGTAGGATAGATACTTAATCTTTTTACAATAGGAGGAAGTCCCTAAATGAATTCAGCAGAAAACAAAGCAAATTTCAGACAAATGCATTGGATGGGCCTGGACGATCCGTGCATCAACCAAATTAAATTAGATACATGTCATCACTTGGTATTAGGGCGTTATGGTGGAAATCAACAAGCAGGAGCTAATAAAAATGAAGATGGGGCCCTGGTTATGGCGGGGCTGGACTGGGAATTTGCCATGGTATTAGATGGACACAACAGTGCAGAAAGTGTGGAATTAGTTATCCATACTATTTTACAAGAATCGGAAAAGCTAGGTTCCATTTTAGGAGAGTCTTTGGAAACGGTCTTCGTATCTTTGGAAAAGCATATTCTAACCATTTTCCAATCCGAGTATTTTCTAGAAGCCTGTAAACAAGTCCAGGGTGAAACCGCATGCCTGTTGTGTGTAAGAAAAGATAAATATATATGGTGGTTTTCGGTCGGAGATTGTGTCCTCTATCTCCTGCATGAGGACTTACATAGGTTAGGGCAATATGCACTTAATCAACGACAATTTTATGAATGGATAGGCCAGGTAAATACCTTTGCCCAACCTATTCCGTGCTATTCTTCCGGGGTCAGGGAACTCAGAACAGGCTATAATCGAATGCTCTTGGTGACAGATGGAGTGTTGGAATGTGGTAATGGATACTATGACACTCCTAAGTTTCTTTACCGAGATTTCTATGGACAGCCCTCTCCTCCTAATATAGAGAACAGTGTTAAACATGTTTTAGAACATGTTAATGAAAGTCATGGACGGGATAGTGCGACCATTATTTGCTGGGATTACCATCATGTTCTTCCCACCACCTATCCTAGTAATCAACCACAGAGGTGAATGAAATGTACCAATTTTTCGAAAATGAAGTAGTTAGAAATGAATATTCTACTATACCGTATACATGGATACGTAGTGAAAAGCGAAATAAAAGTATTTGTATTATGCTCCCAGGACTGGGTTATACCACTCAGCGGCCGTTGTTTCATTATGCGACGGGCGTGTGTTTGAATAACAACATTGATGTTCTTCATATCAATTATAACTTTGTGAAAAATGAACAGTTTAGAAAGCTTACTAATCCGGAACAGGACCAGTGGATGTTTGATGATGTGAAGGCTGTGGTCGATGCGGTGTTAAAAGAATCTTCCTATGAGCAGTGCTTGTTAGTAAGTAAATCAATTGGAACGGTACCAATGGCGATGGAGTGGACTCAAAGAGACTTCCTTCGAAATACAGTAGGAATCTGGTTAACTCCTCTAATAAAAGAAGATCGGGTTTACGAGGCACTGTTGGAAACGGACCTGCCTTCTCTTTGTGTCATTGGAGATGAGGACCATCATTTTATCGAAGAGAGGTTAGAAGCCTTTAAGAACAACCCTTTAGTTAGTACGGTTGTTATACCTAAGGCAGATCATAGCTTAGAAGTTAGCAAGGATACCTTGGCATCCATTGAGGCAATGAAAGAAATAATGGAACAGGTTGAAGTGTTTATTAAGAAGAATAAAGTAGGATAGGGCTGCTATTGCTGGCAGTCTTTTTTAACAGTGTTTATATTGGTAATAGGAATAGAAAATACTATTACTTAAAAGTTTAGAGGATGTGGTTGTTATTATTAAAGCTTTGTTTTATTTATTCTTGCTGGACTAGCGGAAATAGGTGGAGGTTATCTGATTTGGTTATGGCTAAGAGAAGGAAAACCTCTTTCTTGGGGAATTTTTGGAGGAATTACTCTTGTTTTGTACGGGATTATAGCCACTTTTCAAGCATTTCCTTCATTTGGTAGAGTTTATGCTGCATATGGAGGTGTCTTTATCGTTCTGTCGGTGTTATGGGGATGGTTAGTCGATAAAAAGACTCCGGACATGTACGATTGGCTTGGAGCGGTGATTTGCTTACTCGGTGCATCAATTATCCTTTGGGCTCCACGACATTAAATAGGATATATCTTTATTAGGGAGAGGGATTTCTATGTTTGTTAGAGAAGTAGAAGAATCCGATGCAGAAAATCTGGTTGCGCTTATAAAGCAGGTTGAGAAGGAATCTGATTTTATGCTGATGGAACCGGGTGAACGACAAATTACACCTGAACAACAACAGCAAAGAATCCACTCGATCCAAAAAAGCGAGAACTCCACCATTTTTGTAGCCGAAAAGGGAGAACAATTGGTTGGCTACATGTTTGCAATGGGCGGTACGGCAAAAAGAAATCAGCACTCTGTGTATGTAGTTATTGGTATTTTAAAAGATTATAGAGGGCAAGGCATTGGAACTAGGCTATTTGAGAAACTGGAAGAATGGGCAGTTGAGAGAAAAGTCCGCCGTCTCGAACTAACGACCGTCACGCAAAATGTAGCAGGTGTCACTTTGTATAAGAAAATGGGATTTGAAGTGGAAGGAACCAAAAAGGATTCCCTATTAATAGACGGTGAGTTTGTGGATGAATACTATATGGCGAAGCTTGTATGAAAGGGAGATCTAGTATGGACATTAGACTATTAACTCCTGCTGATGCAGAAAAGTATTGGGAATTGAGATTAGAAGCTTTAAAGGAAAATCCAGAGGCTTTTTTAACGAGCTATGAAGAGGCCGTCAAACGGGAAAATCCTGTTGAACAGGTAGCTGGGAATTTCACTGCAGAAGGAAACTATACCTTCGGAGCGTTTGAAGGGGAAGAACTTATTGGCGTTGTCACGTTACTTTTGGAAAAAGCAGAAAAGATTCAGCACAGGGCCAATATCTTCGCGATGTATGTCACGCCAAGAAAACAAGGTTCTGGAATCGGGGAGGCCCTGCTTACAGCGGCAGTTAAAAAAGCGAAAACAATCGATGCTATTGAAAAAATAAACTTATCTGTCACTGCAAGTAATGAAAAGGCGAAAAAACTCTATTCCAAATTAGGGTTTCAGACGTTTGGTCTAGAGGAAAAAGCTTTAAAAATAAATGGTGTGTATTATAACGATGAACATATGGTGCTGCATTTTGATAAGTAGTGAAAGGAGTGAGTAAAACCATGATGAAAAGTGAATCAATTTATATAAGAACGTTTCTTCCAAGTGATGCTGCCGCATTGCTCGAATTACAGCTTGCTAATCGTGATTTTTTTCAACGATTTTCTATGGAGCGAAGTGAAGACTTCTATACATTAGAAACGCAACTTAATAGAATACAGTTCTATCAAGAGGATAGTCAAAACGATCAGTCCTATAATTTTGGCATTTTTACATATGATGATAATTTAATAGGAACAATTAATCTATTCCATGTCATGAGAGGCTCACTCCAAAGTGCATTTATTGGATATTTTTTAGATAAAAAGCATAATGGCAAAGGGTATACAACAGAAGCAGCTAAGCTAATGGTTGAATATGCTTTCAATGAATTGAATTTACATAGGATTGAAGCAGGGGTTATGCCGCACAATATTGGATCAATTCGCGTGTTAGAGAAGGCTGACTTTCATAAGGAAGGTATTGCTGTGAAAAATGTAAGGATCAACGGTAAATGGGAAGACCATCAAGTGTTGGCGATAGTCAATCCGCGTGATTAACATACTTTTCTACAGTATTGTTTCATCTCCCCTGATTTAGGGTAAACAGAGATTAGTCGACAATTAGGTCGATTAAAAAGGAATCAGGGAGAGGAGCAGAAGGATGAAGGCTAAAGCACTTGTTTCTGAAGAAATGCCGTTTACTGAAATCCATTCAATCATGACAGAGCAAGGTTTTTCAATGATGGGTATAGGTGAAGCGGTAAAATATAGAGTAGCATTGCGGGATTCTTCTACTGAATCCATCTATTGGTTAGAGATTCCGGTTGAACGAAATTTAGAAGATCCTGATCAGGCGAAGCTAGGAAAGCCATTCTTGTATGGGGAAGAAAGGATTCCCATTCCAGTTAGAGAGGCTGCCGATAGTAAATTAAATGAGATGACCGATTACTTGAAGAACAATGTTGTAAATATAGATGATTACCGCTCTAACCAGCCTCAGCCAAATGGTTCAATGGCAGCCGATGAGGATGAGGTGAAACAACTTGGGAAGGAAATGGAATCATTAAAAACCAATAAGGAATTATCGGAGGAAGGCGAGGTTCCAGACCCCGTACAATTTGAGTCGGAACAAAATAATCGCTAACCACCCTAAGCAAACTGAATAGACTTCAAACCGGCAAACCTATTATGGGCTTGCCGGTTTTTCTCATGTGAGAGTTAACCCCTGAATTCAATCATTAACCACTTCAAAATGTGATAAATCATTGACAACTCCCAGTAAAAACTATGTCAAATCGTAAGATATCAGATTGAAGAAGAGTAGTTTATGGTAAAATGGGAGCATGCAGGAAATGGGAGGTTGAGCACCAGTGGTTTCTCTATACAAAGTAATTGTGTTCATTCATATTTTTTCAGCTATTTTGGGAATGGGACCTGGGTTTATTTTAACAACTGTTGTTAAATCCGGCAAAAACATGACCGAATTAAGGCATTCATATAAAATCAGGCATAAACTACATATATTTGTTATGGTAGGAGGCACCCTTCTACTGATTACTGGAATAGCGATGGGACTCTTAAATCCAAGCTTGTTCAAGATGGGATGGTATGTTATAAGCCTTATTCTCTTCTTAGCAGCTCTTGCGATTGGCCCGCTTGTTTTGTCTCCAAGGTCAAAACCAGTCAAAGCGTTACTCGAATCGCATAAAGGCGAAGAAATTCCTGAAGAATATTGGCGACTAGCTAAGGTTCTTTTCCGATACGAAGACTTAGAAAATCTAATCTTTTTAATCATTATTGCTCTAATGATCTTAAAACCATTTTAAAAAGAACGGTGTGGCCAATCAAAAGCCATACCGTTCTTTTGTGTCACAAGTATCTGGTTATAAATCTGAAAATAAATAAGAAAGGATAGAAGGAATTCTTTTTCTAAAGAAAGTATAACTATGCTGTGCATCTTCGATTAATTGAAAGTTGATGTTTTCCACCTTATCTTTTAGGATCTCATATACATTATTGGTAAGAGCAAGAAAAACTTGATTCATTTCTTCATCATCGCCCACTTCTTTTTTACCTAAGTCCATGTAGAATCTCTCGATGGCTGACAAGTCTGAATTCCTTAACAAATTTTCAATTTCCTCTTGGTTTCGATAAAAGCCAGGGGATATGGCACCTATTCTTTTAAAAATATGTGGGTACTTGCAGGCCGCATAAGTGGATAGGATGGCACCTAACGAAATCCCCGCCATCGAAGTATGATCCACTAGTGTTCGGTAAGTACTGTCTATCAAGGGCTTAAGTTCCTTGACGATGAAACCAAGATAGTCGTCTCCTCTACCGCCGGATGGATCGGCATAACCTAATATTTTTTTGCTTGTTTCACCATTCACCCATGGGCAATACTCGTTAATCCGTTCTTTTCCTTCAGTATTTAAGTCAATTCCTACAACAATAATTTGTAAACCACTTGCATCTAAATAATCCTTCATTCCTAAGGATACTCCTTGAGTAGCCTCTTCATCTTGAAAAACATTCTGTCCGTCGTGCATATATAACACAGGATAGAACTTATTTTCTGTACTATAGTTTTTCGGAAGGTATACTCTAACCATTCTTTCTTGCTGAAACGCTGACATGTAAACAAGGAATTTTTCTAACATGTTTGTCACCTACCATTATATTAAATCTTATAAACTTTAATTTACCATAATTTGAAATTATTGCATTATTTCTAATATGATTGTTTGTATTTAAGCTGTATAATCTATCTAGAATATCATGGATATGTTGGGATAAATCAGTTTATAACCCTTGGAGGGGTCAAGATGTTTACACGAAAAACAAAGAAGATTGTAAGTGAGTTTGAATCCATTTCAGCATTAGAGGAAATTATGATTGGCGGAGTCAAGCAAACGATTTTACTAAGAGGAGAAAACATCTCCAATCCTATTATGCTTTTTTTACATGGAGGACCAGGATCGGCCCAAATTGGTTTTGCCCCTAAGTTTCAACGGGAGCTTGAAAAAGAGTTTATTGTCGTCAACTGGGATCAACGTGGCTCAGGATTATCGTTTTCTTCCGATACAAAGAAAGAAGAGTTGACTGTTGAAAATATCCTTAATGATACGATAGAGTTAATGGAGTATTTATTAAACCGTTTCCACCAATCGAAGTTATTTTTAGTAGGGCATTCATGGGGCTCGGTCTTGGGGACATTTGCTGCGCAAAAAAAGCCGGACTACATTCATAGTTACATAGGAATAGGGCAGGTAGTGAATTTCCAAGATGGTGAAAAACTCTCGTATGAGTTTACATTGAAAAAAGCGAATGAACAGAGAAAAACAAAGGCGCTGAAGGATTTAGAGGAAATTGAGTTTAATCCTGCTGATATGAAATTTCTCGATGTAAAAGGGAAATGGCTGTCGGCATTCGGAGGTTCGATAGTGGGTGTGGGTCTGTATAACCTTGTTTATTCTAATATGTTATTTGGAACAGAGTATACACTTAAAGATTGGTTTACCTACATGAAAGCAGGAAAATTATCCTTAGAAACCATTTGGCCGCAATTGCTGAATATTGATTTTCGAAAATCGGTCATTAGCTTAGAAATGCCTGTTTTTATCTTTGCCGGCAAACATGATTATCAAGCGCCATCTTCATTGGCAAAGCAATATTTTGAGCTATTGGAAGCACCGTATAAAGAATTTATTTGGTTTGAAAACTCTGCGCACCTTTTGAATTTTGAAGAGCCTAATAAATTTTTCAAAGAGTGTTTAAAAATAAAAGAAAAATATGCATAATTCTTGGCTGGCTCAAAAAGGAGTCAGTCTTATTTTTTGTGAAAAATGTCAAGGAGTATCCGAACTATAATAAAACCTCTGTCTTTATTAGACAAAATGGACAAAAATACTACAATCATAGGTCAATAAAGCTATATAAAAACGACTATTTATCGTTTAAAATGAGTGTATAGAATGAGCATATTTCTAAGAAATTCTCCGTTTTTTGCGGGTTAGGGCTGGACTAATCAAAAGGATTAGTTGGGGAGATGAAATCCGATGTCAAAACAATATGAATCACTTGCTGATCTTAAGAGAAGTGTGTATTTGTGGGTGATCCCATGTATTCTGATTGCCCTCATATTGAATACTATTATGCAAAATGTCGATGCATCGGACAAACTTAGTTTTATTATTAATAACACAATGACTATATGGTTTGCCGTCAGCTGGGTCTTAGTGTATAAAAGAAGGTCTGTGCGATTTAGCGAGTTATCTAATTTAGCGTTAATAAGTATCTATCATGTAACAACTTTTTTTGATACGATCTACAATTATATGTTGAAAATTGATGGTTCTTTAGGCGATTTTATTGTCTGGATGCCTATTATTATCATGTTCATTTTTTTAACGCTAGGGATAAGAAGAGGATTGTACTACTCTATAGGAATTTTCCTGATTACCTTATTAGGTGGAGTAGTGGTAATAAACAAACTTTCCGCAGAATCAATTGATTCTTTAATGCAGTTTTATTTTGCTAATTTGGTCTATATTATTGTCCTATTTTACGCACAGCATATGTTTAGGGCCTATGCTAAAATGGATTTGTATAAAAAACATGCCTATTTAGATTCGCTAACTGGAATTGCTAACCGTCATCAAATTGATGAGTGGCTGGAGCAAAAGTTGAGTGATTCTAGGGAAATGCACATGAGTTTTTCTATAATTTTCTTTGATATTGACCATTTTAAGAAGGTCAATGATATGTTTGGTCATAAAATTGGCGACTATGTTTTAGTTGAGTTAGCTGAACTGATACAAGAAAATCTTTCCCCACGTGACCTTTTGGGCCGCTGGGGAGGAGAAGAATTTATTATTATCTCCGATGTTTTAGGACATAACGCTGTTGCTCTTGCAGATTACTTAAGAGAAAGAGTGGAAGAGCACGAGTTCCAGTGTGTCGGCCGGTTAACTGCAAGCTTCGGGGTGGCCGAGTCTGAGCTTGATGATAACATCGATTCGTTATTAAACAGAGCAGACGAAGGTTTGTACCAATCCAAGAATACTGGTAAAAATAAAGTAAGTATATGTAACTATGTATAGATGCCCCTATTCAAAAAAATAGGGGCTTTTCATTTTATATGGATTTATTGATGGAGAGTTTTTGGTACGGGCTTTTGCTAGCTCACTTTTTTAAATACCCCATATACTATTTATATATTGAAATAGTTTTAGTTGGAAAAGCATATGAAGTGTTTTGGGGGTGAGTGTTTTGCAAAATAGAAGAAGTAGTGGACCGTTTTCATTTTGTCTTTTTAAGGAATATAGATGGTGTGGGCCCGGATGTAGTGGACCAGGCGAACCGATAAATGATGTTGATGCATGTTGCAAGCGCCATGATCGCTGCCTGAGTAGGGGAGGGGACCGCTGTCAATGTGATCGGGAATTTATGGAGTGTCTTTATGACAAAAGAAATAGACAGACGGATAAGGGAAGAAAAGCCGCACTAATGTACGATTTTATGAAGGTCAGGACTTCCTTTACGTGCGGTCCGCAGCGTAGAAACTGGATATAGTTGTAAAAGGTGAACAGCTGTCATAGATAGCTGTTTTTTTACATTTATTTTTTGTAGAATCATAAATTTTCCATCTATTGTGGATACTAATGGAAAATGAAACTGAGGGTATTAACATGGAAGATAAAACTAGGATTCGTTTGACGGCTGCGGAAATGTCTGGACTGTGGGCGCAATATTTAAAGGATACGATTACTGTCTGCATAAATAAGTATTTTTTAGAAAAAGTCGAAGATGAAGAAGTCCGTCCAATTATTGAATTTGTCCTGAACTCAGCGGAAGGAAATATTTCTATTATGGAGGGTATCTTTATTAAGGAGTCTTTCCCTATCCCCGTTGGTTTTACAGACCAAGATGTCGATGCGCAAGCGCCAAGGCTCTTTTCAGATACCTTTGTGTTAATGTTTTTAAGACATATGTCTATACTTGCAATGGCAGCAAGCAGTGCAGCGCTGGGTGTTGCAACACGTCCGGATATGGTTGAGCTGCATAAAAGGGTTCTAAAGATTGGAGTCAAGCTTCAGGACCTTACAAGAGACTTAATGCTTAAACAAGGTACCTATATAAGACCACCATACATATCAGTTCCCGATAGAGTGGACTTTATAAAAAAACAGCATTTTTTAGCAGGATTTTTGGGTCATAAGAGACCCTTAACGTCTGTGGAAATTACTCATTTATTTATAAATGTCCAAACGAATGCTATTGGGAAAACACTAATAACAGGGTATGCACAGATTGCACAAAGAAAAGAAGTAAAGCAATATTTAATGAGGGGAATGGAGGTTGCCCAAAAGCATGTCGACATCTTTAGTGATTTTTTAAGAAAAGAAGATTTGCCGATTCCAATGAGTTGGGATTCGGCTTTAACAGATTCGACTATTCCTGCCTTTTCGGATAAATTGATCATGTTTAATGTCGCTGGAATGATTGCTGCTGGGGTAGGAAATTACGGGATGGCCATGGCCGCAAGTCCAAGACGAGATGTTGGCATGAAATATGCCTCCTTAATTCCTGAAATAGCTTTATATGCAGAAGATGGGGCAAATATTTTGATAAAACATGGCTGGATGGAGGAACCTCCACAGGCAGATGACCGCGGGAAAATAATAAAGGGGAAGTAGGCAGTAAAGATAACCGTCAAAAATCATCAATAACGGGTTACATTTTGGCCTTCGTTACTTGGATGAAGGACATTTTTCATGTTGTCCGACCGAATTTTGTCCTTCATAACCGAGATGAAAGACATTTTTCATGTTGCCCGACCGATTTTTGTCCTTCATAACCCGGATGAAAGACATTTTTCATGTAAACCAACCAAGTTTTGTCCTTCATACCCGGATGGGTGCAAATATGCCAATTGAATTAAATTCAATAAAAATTGACTTGAGATAAGCGCAAAATACATGTTTCAAACATACTTTGGTATGGGTGGATCATGTTTAGATCAGGGGCTGTCATTTTGACAGTCCTTTGTTAATGGAGTTGCGGGTGACTAGTGCCCGTTGAACTGAATTTTCGGTGGTTACGGGGCTTAGATACGCGGATAATTAGTAAAATGGTAAATACTAGTAATATAATGTTATAATAAGTGAAAAGATACGATGCCCCGCCTTAAAGTAAAGGAGTGCTGGACAATGAACAACTCTTCCAAAAATCTATCTAAAAATGATTCCCGCCAACATGATAAGAATGAGGCACATCTGGTTTTACTAGAGGAGAGAGCCCCCTTTAATGATGCAATCAAACATGGCGATATCGTCCAAGGTTTCCAATCTCCTAAACAAATCACACAATTGCCAAAATGGTACCGGAAACCTAGGAGAATCTTTGCATCCATTTCGGTGCTTGTTATCATCGGGCTGTTAATCTACCAGATTATCCAATTTATCCTTGACGTTGTTTCACAATAACCCGCTTTTTTCAGGGCCTTTCTGCCTATTTTTAACGAAGTGAATAATAGACTTGAAAAATATAAACTTAATATTTCCCAACGCCATAAATGAAACAGGTGTTGGGATTTTTCCTGTGTAGATGTAATTTACTATTGGTGCCTGACACCGAATCCGCCGCTTTTTTCCCAATTATGCATTCGTTTTCTCCGTGATATGATAATTTTGAAAATTCTACACAAATAAAATTATTAGGAGGCTGGGAGATTATGAAGAAACGCACGTCACTTGTTTTGGCATTGGGATTAACGATGGGGTCTGTGGTACCGATTACTGCTGCGGCGCAGGCGGTTCCGTACAATGTTACAGTTACGAAAGATGCAAGTCAGTTTGGTAAGGATGCAAAGGTAAACTGGAAAAAAGGACAAGCTGTTCCGTCCTTCGTTCATGGAAAACTATCAACTAAAGCATATAAAGATAAAACAGCGGTAAAGCAATTTTTAAAAGAAAATAAAAGCCTATATAAATTAGATACCGATAAAGATTTGACATTACTAGATGTTCAGACGGACGAGTTAGGCAGCAAACATTACAATTTTGTTCAGTCTGTTCAAGGCATTCCTGTCGATGGGGCGAAATTTAAGGTGCATACCGATAAAAATGGAATCGTTACTGCCGTGAATGGGGATGTGTTTCCAGAAGCAGCAAACTATTTCAAAGGTGCATTAAAAGCACAGCTTTCTAAGGGAGTGGCTCTCGAGAAGGCTTGGAAATCTATTAATGTAACAAAAGAGGAAACGATAACAAATGCAGAAGCGGGACCAACAGGTGCAAAATTTGAAGATACGGTTGAAAAAGCAGAATTAGTAGTTTATAAAAAAGCGAACGATTTTTACCTTGCTTATAAAACAAATCTTCAATTCATTCAGCCATATCCGGCTAACTGGGTCGTTTACGTGGATGCTGTAAATGGTAATGTACTAAATTCCTATAATGCTGTGGCAGATGGGGCAACGACAGGATCTGGCTATGGTGTGTTAGGCGATTATAAAACGTTTAATACTTATTTTTCAAACAGTACTTATTATTTATATGATGTAACGAAACCAATGACAGGTGTAATTGAAACAAGAACGGCATCAAGTAGAACTTCCCTGCCAGGTAACTATTCTGTTGATCCTGATAATCAATTTAATGCTGTATCACAGGGCGCCGACGTAGATGCTAACTACTATGCGGGTAAGGTATATGATTACTACATGAATACCTTTAACCGAAATAGCTTTGATAACAATGGTGCAACCATCCGTTCTACCGTTCATTACAGCAGGAATTACAATAATGCTTTCTGGAATGGTTCACAAATGGTTTATGGTGATGGTGATGGAACAACTTTTAGACCTTTGTCAGGTGCACTTGATGTCGTAGCGCATGAATTAACACATGCTGTTACAGAAAGAACGGCTGGTTTAGAATATCAATACCAATCAGGAGCACTGAATGAGTCCATTTCTGATACGTTTGGGGTATTCTTAGACAAAGGTGATTATTTAATGGGAGAAGATGTATACACACCAAATAAAGCAGGTGATGCACTTCGCAGTCTTTCAAATCCTAGCCTTTATGGACAGCCAGAAAATATGAGCGGTTATGTTAACACTACATCAGATAACGGCGGTGTTCATACAAACAGTGGTATTCCAAACAAAGCTGCATACTTAACGATCTCAAGCCTAGGTACTTCTGTTGCGGAGAAAATTTACTACCGTGCTCTTACTGTGTACCTTGCTCCACAGAGTGACTTTAGCGATGCCCGTGCATCACTACTTGCTGCAGCGGCGGATCTGTATGGTACAGGCAGTTCACAATATAATGCAGTTGCCTCTGCTTGGTCACAAGTAGGCGTCTACTAAAAAAATAAATCTTGAATATGAGGCTGACTCAAAAACAAAGGTGTCAGACCCCACAATGCAATATCTAGTTAAAACCTAGTGAAATCTAGTCTAGATATTGCATTTTTAGTGGTGTCAGACCCCTTATGAGTCAGCCTCATATTTTTTTGCAAAAAAAATAGATTGGTGTCAGGCACCAATCCAAAATGGGAAGTTTTAAGAAATGAGTTCCTCGAACTTATTTCCTAATTAAGTTACTTTTATCATAAAGAAAACTTGTGAAGAACTTAGGGGGAAGTTATGTGGAAGTTGTGGAGATTTCAACCGGGAACCGTAAGGGCAGCTGATTAAATCTTAGCGAGGGTTTTTTTACAAAAAAAATAGATTGGTGTCAGGCACCAATCAAATTATGGGAAGTTTTAAGAAATGAGCTCTTCGAACCATTTCCTAATTAAGATACTCTTATCATAGTGAAAACTTGTGTAGAACTTATAGTGAAGTTATGTGGATGTTGTGAAGATGCTAGGAAGGGATTCTACCATTCAAAACAACTTCTGCCATAAAGGGGGAGTGGGTCTTCAGGATTTGGGATGATTCTTCTGCTAACACTCCGCCATGGTAATGAAGTAATCGTTTCTTAATGTATGCGCTTGAATTAATAAATTGAGCCATATCCATATATTTATCCTCTACTGCATAAACAACGTTATGGATATTTGCAACAATTATAGTAGATAAACACATTATACATGGTTCCACGGTTGTATATAAAATACATTCACGGGAATGTTTCCGTAAGTAGGAAGGGCATGCGTTCATTGCGTTAATTTCAGCATGTTCCAGCATATTGTCCATTGTATTAATCCTGTTAGATCCTCGTGCAATAATGGTGCCATTGTGAACAATAACGGCGCCAATAGGCCGATCTCCGCGTTTCCCTGCTTCTTCTGCTTCCTTTAGAGCTTCCTGCATAAAAAAATGATGGTCGTATTCATGGAAATTAGTAATCATTTTGCTCCCCTGCCTTATTTTTTCTATAATACTAAAATACCAAATATTGAGAAAAAAGTAGAGGGGATTTGAAGGATGTATATAAAATGGATGATTGTGGAACCTAAGTAGAATATATCGTCTAAGTCTGGAGGTATAGCACGTGGATTACAAGCAGCAATGGGAGCGAATAGTTGAAAAAAAAGTGGAGTTACACTCAGCGTATTCTTCTTACTGGAATCAATATTCCGACTTTGGAAACTGGCAGTTCTGGCTGGTACTTGCTTTACTTCTCTTTCCCTTAATCCTGCTGGTATTTACAGTTGATAGGAAGAGGATATTTGAAATATTTTTCTTTGGATACACCGTACATATCCTATGGGCGTATGTGGATATTGCACTTGGACATAGTGGGTTCTTTGTTCATAAATATTTTTTACTTCCAGCTTTACCGAATGCGACAAATGTAACTGCATCAGTCTTACCTGTTGGGTTCTTGCTACTATATCAGTATTGTACCAATCATAAGAAAAACTTCTTTTTTTATACAATTTTATTAAGTGCGGTGTTTGCTTTTGGCTTTGCATCTTTTGAGAGATATCTTGGGTTAGTGGAATTTAAAAAGGGAATGAACCAATTCTATCTATTCCTTATAGACCTTGTGATCGTGTTTGTTGCTTATGGGTTTACGAAGCTATTGTTAAAAGTAAGGGGCCGGGCTAGATTGTAAAAAGAACAGGGGACATGGGATTTTATATTATAGGCAAAATTAAAAAGGATAAATAGGGCAGGCATCTACGCCTCTTTGTCATTAGAGACATACTATATTCCAATGACAAGCAAGGAGGCGTTCAAAAATGGAAAGACAATATCCACAACAAGGCTACCATCATGGCCAAGGCGGTTATCATCCAGGACAAGGCTATCATCATGGCCATGGCACTTATTATCCAGGCCATGGTTATCACCATGGGCACGGTGGCTACTATCCAGGACAAGGCTATCACCATGGGCACGGTGGTTACTATCCAGGACATGGCTATCACCATGGGCACGGCACTTACATTCCAGGGCATGGTTATCACCATGGGCATAGCGGCTACTATCCTGGCCACAGAAAATCTTAGAACAAGAATTCTAATCATCAATTGCGGCTCGCCATTTGGCGAGTTTTTTTTTGGATTCTTAGCGGATTGGAATGGGATTTCCAACTTTTGTAGAATTACCTCCTGGATTTGTAGAATAAGTTGAAATTTTGTAGAATACCTCCTCGATTTTGTAGAGTTAATTAAAATTTTGTAGAATTCCTTCCCATTTTTGTAGAATCTAACCTTTTTTTACTAAAATAAAAACTTTTTTCCTCCTCCTTAGTCTAATATTTAAATGTATCAGAACGTGAGGGGGCAAGAACTTGAGTGTAGATGAACAATTAGTTAAGGCTGCTATTAAAGGGGATGATACAGCTTTTTTAAAGCTGATTCAGACATATAAAATAGATTTATATAAAACAGCACTTTCATTCTTAAGGAATGAAGAAGAGGCGTTAGAGGCCATTCAGGAAGTTACATACCGAGCCTATAAAAGCATGGGTTCAGTCAGAGATATAGCTTATTTTAAAACATGGCTTATTCGGATTATGATTAACTATTGTAATGATCAGTTAAAAAAGAACAAGCGGGTAATTTTTGGGGATGATGCATTGATTCATCAAGGTAAAACAGAGAGCCATACAGAAATGGAATTAAAGGATGCCATGTTGGATTTAGATGAGCGTTCTAGAGAAGTACTGACTCTAAAATATTTTAATGATATGAGAATAAAGGACATAGCCCAAACCATGAAATGCCCAGAAGGAACGGTGAAGACGTGGCTTAATAAAGCCTTAAAGGCACTTCGCGAAAAATTAGAAGACAAGGGCGGTGATTTGCATGTATGAAAAGGAAGAAAGCCAACTGACAAACTATAAAAATTCATATGACAATATAGAAGCTCCATTGGAGTTGTTAGATGAGGCTATCCTAAATGGATTTATGAAAGCGAAGGCTGAGAAACGTAGGAAACCGCTCATGAAAACATGGGTTTTTAGCATGGGGCTGGCTGCTATTATTCTTTTAGGTTTTTTCTCCTCTATTCGACTATCACCAGCTTTCGCCAATTATATTACGGTGATTCCCGGAATGGAAAAGTTAGTCGAGTTGATCCGTAATGACAAGGGAAAGATGCTGGCAGTTGAAAATGATTATTATGAAAAATTAGGGGCATCACAAGTAAAGAATGGTATGAAGTTCACGATAGATGGAGCTATTACAGATGAAAATGGGTTGTTATTATTTTATTCCATAGAATCCGATAAAGACACGGAGTTCTACATGGAAGGACCACGGTTACACTATGGAGATGAGAAATCAGTGGATTGGGCTTCAATATCAACCTCTGCAGGAGAGATCCACACTGAAGGTAACGGTAAATCGATTTCTACTGGTACCTTTGAAATTGATTTGAAGCACCCCCTTGAGTCCAAAGAGCTGGTACTAGCAGTGAAAATAAAAAAGGATTCAAAGACTGAAGAGTTTATTCTTCCTTTTCAGCTAAAAAAAGAAATAAAAGAGAAGAAAACCTATCAACTAAACAAAACAGTTACCATTGAAGGGCAGAAAATTACTTTCTTAGACGCTGCTATATATCCACTAAGGGTAGCCGTTCATATCAAAATGAATCCTAAAAATACGAAGAAGATATTAAATTTTGATGATTTACGGTTAGTTGATGAAAATGGGGAAGTATGGAACAAAATTGCGAATGGAATGACAGCAAGTAAAATTTCTGTTGATGAAGCAATCATATACTTGCAGAGTAATTACTTCCGGGAACCAAAAGAATTGTATCTAGTTTTGAATAAAATTCAGGCAGTGGATAAAGAAGAGGCCATGGTTGTGATTGATACGCAGACGGAACAAATTCTCAAACAGCCGAAAGAAAATGTTTTCAGCAATTTAATAGTTGATGGCAAACAAGTCATGCTAACTATGCAGACAAAAAATGAGTTTCACTATACTGCGATTGGTGAAGCAAAAGACAAGAATGGTAATGTCATCGATATTCCTGAAACATCAATGTCATATAAAGGAGGAGATGAGCGAGTAATAGAGTTTGGCTTTCGAATCCCCGAACTACAAAATAATATGAATCCGATTTCTCTTGAACTCAACTTCTTCCCATCATGGATTAAAAGTGAAGCGAAAATAAAAATAAAGTAGGCTTTAGCAAAAAAGAGCTTGTACGCTCTTTTTTTTGCTCGGAGGAAAAAAGGAATATTATGTTAAAATGAGGTAGAGAAATCGACTGCATAAAAAGGGGTGTCATCATGATCCAAGAGAGTGTATCACTAGGTACAAAAGAGGACCTAGGTTCTATCATTGATTTATTTGAGACTTGTAAAAAGGATCTTCTTAGTAAGGAAATTTTTCAATGGGATGACCAGTATCCTAACAGAGAATATTTGGAATGGGTCGTTAATGAGGGAGAAATATTTGTCTATCGTGTAGATGTTCAAGTGATGGGGGCCATGGTCCTCAATGAATGGCAGCTTCCAGAATGGCAAGAGGTGAAGTGGAGCGAACCTGAGGGCAAGGTCTTAATTCTTCACTCGTTCTGTGTTAACCCTTCGGCACAAGGAAACGGATACGGTGGGAAAATGCTGGAGTTTGTTGAGGCATATGCTAAGGAAAAAGGGTATGTCGGAATCCGCCTCGACGCCTTTTCTGGAAATCCAGGTGCACTTAAATTCTATGAGACTAGAAGGTACATAAAAAAGGGAGAAATTTTTATTTCGACAAAACCATTAGGTCATGAAACGTATTATTGTTATGAGAAAATAATCTGATTTAAAGAGGTTGACTGCTTATTATGAGTCAACCTCTCTTTTTAGTAAGAATGAAAGAATGGATGACACGGCCAAGAGTCTTACTGGTAATGGAAGGAATCACTGGACTGGTTCTATTAGGACTTGGTATAAACCTTACATTTGCTACACATTGAAACTTTTTTTAATTTTTTACGTTTAACACTAGAGAGGTGATTGCTAATGAAAGCAGTAATATTTGATTTTGATGGATTAATTGTTGATACGGAGACAGTTTGGTTCGAGTCTTTTAAAGAGGTTTTAAATAACCATGGGTTAGAATTAACGGTTGAACAATTTGCAAGAGTGATAGGAACCGATGATGCGGACTTATATTCTTATATTGAAAAAAACCTCCCTTCACCAGTTGAATCGGTTGTCATAAAAGATGCGGCCCATAAGCTCTTTGCTGTAAAAATGGGTGAGCCTGCTTTAAGGGACGGAGTAGAGGATTATTTAATGGAGGCCAAGGAATTAGGGTTGAAAATTGGCTTAGCATCAAGCTCGAGCCGAGAGTGGGTTGAGAGCTACTTAAAAAAGCTGACTATTTTTCCGTATTTTGATGTGATTAAAACGAGGGATGATGTGTCTAGGGTTAAACCGGATCCTGAATTATATGTAAAAGCGGTTGAAGCATTAGGTGTTGCTGTGACGGATGCGTTTGCTTTTGAAGATTCTTTAAATGGACTAAAAGCTGCTAGAACTGCTGGATTAAACTGCGTAGTTGTCCCTAATTCTGTTACAGCCCATTTAGAGTTCACAGATTATTGTCTAAGATTATCTTCAATGGGCGACATACGCTTAAGGCACGTATTGAATTTGATTAAACAGAAAGAAGTAGAACAGGGGGATGCACTTGAACGACTATCAAATTAGACTTGGCGTAAAAGAGGACGAAGAATTCCTTTGGGAAATGTTATACCAAGCCATTTTTGTTCCCGGAGGAGAACCTCGCCCTTCGAGAGATATTCTAAAGGAACCACATATCGCTCAATCCATGAAAGGCTGGGGACGTGAAGGGGACACCGCCTTGATTGCGATGGATGCCGACGATACTCCCATTGGTGCAGTATGGGTCCGTTTATTTGATGATACGAATAAGACCTATGGCTATGTGGATGAAAAAATTCCTTTATTAGGAATGGCCCTTCTTCCAGCGTATAGGGGAAGAGGAATCGGCAAAGCGCTTCTCGGAGAGATGCTAAAAGTAACCAGGGAATCAGGATTTAGCGCGGTTTCTTTAAGCGTAGACCCCAACAATCCGGCTCTTCACCTCTATCATAAGTTTGGCTTTAAACAGATAGGTGTAGACGGAACCTCATGGGATATGGTAGTAAAGTTTTAAAATAATCGGTGTCAGGCACCATGTGAAATTTCACATGGTGATTGACACCCTTTTATTTTTATATTGGGCTTTTGAATGTTAGGAATATGCAATATAATGTGAGTAAGGATGTTCACGAAATTGTCAAAAATACATAGTGGTTTGTATTCCAATAGAGGAAGACTAATTTTAAGGAGGAAACAAATGTGATTAGAGCGGCTGTAGCGGGTGTAGTTGGTTTTGTTTTAATATTTATCGAGTCGATGATCGTGATGAAGTTAAAAGGGTATGAAACCATTGAGTTTGGCGGCTTAGCCCCTTTTATTAACGTTTGGGCAATGAATTTCTTTTTTGTCTTTGCTATCCTTACACAAGTAACGAACTGGTACGAGAACAAAGTAAATGTTGAAAGTGAAGAACAGCAGTATTAATACAAAAAGCGTCTCATTCACGGTGGATATCGTGTAGGAGGCGCTTTTGTTGTTTTAGAAAGTCTCTCTTCGTAAACTTTGTTGCTCTCTGTACTTTTTTGTTCCTAATTCAAAAGCAACTTCTGACAGAGTTGGAGGAAAAAAGCTGACACAGTCAGAAGGGAGGGCAACTTCTGACAGAGTTGGAGGAAAAAAGCGAGACACAGTCAGAAGGGAGGGCAACTTCTGACAGAGTTGGAGGAAAAAAACGAGACACAGTCAGAAGGGAGGGCAACTTCTGACAGAGTTGGAGGAAAAAAGCGAGACACAGTCAGAAGGGAGGGTAACTTCTGACAGAGTTGGAGGAAAAAAGAGAAACACAGTCAGAAGGTAAGGCAACTCCTTTGCAATTCCTTTCCCTCTTGCATGAGGTGGTACAGAAAACCGTGAAAATTAAATTGCCTCATTCGCAACCTTATTTCGTAAAGAACCTCAATCTATGTACAGTGATGGCATCAGACAATCTTGCTTCTTTTATAAGCTTGGTCATTTTCACTCCTTTTTTGATAAATTATTACAAAGGTAAATAATCAATTTAATAGTTTCTGAGCTTTCACTTTTCCTATTCCCTTTTATGGTCCATTTTTATTAAAATGAAAATAAAGAATTTTCAGTAAAGTGGGGGTTTTTATGAAGCAGAGTGATGGTTTGGATTCATTTCCATATCCATTTAAAGAAGATGTATATCGCTATTCTAATAACTCAGTACCAATGAATCATCCGATTAGTATTGAGATTACCCAAAATTATCGGGAGGAAATCGAGCTTAAGCGTGAAATTCTTACGGCCCACCCTGAACGTTGTTTTCAATCCCTGCAGCATACGATAAAAGGTCAGTGGGAAATCCTAGATTTAGTGATGGAGCATCTAGGAACCTATTATCCAGACAAATTTGGATTAGATAAAAAAGGTGATAACTGGACGTTTACTAATCACCTTTTACAAGAAAAGCAAAGCTTCATTTTTGGAGATGAGTCCACTTTACCATGTGAGCCGCTTAACTATATTGGCAGACATGTCCAAGAGGACTTGATCTTTATGATGCAGCGAGATAACGATTTATTTTTAGATGCAGGCCAGCTCTGTTTTCCTGCCAATTGGTCTTTGGCCTTCGATTTGGGAATGAACTTTAAAGAGATTCATCAGCCGATCCCGGGCTTTAAAGACGAAGGACTTGATGAACGGATTCTTCAATTCCTACTGAAGCTGGAACCAGGGAATCCATGGTGGCGTAAAAACTGGTCCTTAATGGCTGGGAACCGACTAGATACTTCCCTTGAAACCTTCGATGTTTGGGGAAAGGGGAGAAAACAAGTTACAAAGGAAAATGCAGGGGAGTTTGTTCATCTCCGTGTGGAGGTCCAGAAATTATTCCGATTGCCTCGAACAGGAGGAATTCTTTTTACCATCCATACCCACCTACTTCCTTTGGAAAAATTAGCAGCTAAACCTGAATGGCTAAATCAGTTCTATCAGGTCCTTCAGGAGTTGCCTCCTTATATAGTGGAGTATAAAGGGCTCTCCCTATTCAGGGATGCGGTCCTAGAGTATTTAAGGGAACAGGTGGAAAGTAGGGAAGCTTTATGAGCGAGAATATAACACTTGTACCTGGAAAGCGCCACTATTTATTTTGTGCGGATGAAGAGGGTATAAAGCTGTTACAGCCATTGATAGATGTTGTTAAAGATGGAAATTTAAGCTACGAGATTCAGATAGTTAAAGATAATTGGAATCCCATCCTTTCTTCAGAATGGCTCAGCATGCAGAAAATGGGGAGCTTCCTCTATGCCGCAGCAGAGTGGAATGTTTTAAAAAAATTGAAACAGTTGGCAGAGGATGCGGGATTTTCGGAAGAGGATGCACAGTATATTGGCTATGGAAAAGAGCAGATTAAGGTCTTTTGCTGCAGATGTCATGGGATCTCTGTTTTGGAAAAGGGCCAGCCTGAACGAAACTGTGATTATTGTGGGTTATTACTGGAGGTTTCTGATCATTACTCTCAACTTCGCGATGCCTATCTTGGGTATGTCGCGAGACTATGAAAGAAGGGGCTGTTATGCTTAAAGAAAAAACAATTCCTGTCTATGTAAAATCAATCATTCAAGAAACCCCACAGGTGAAACGCTTTACACTGTCCCCAGTGGAAGAGACGCTGCTACCTGCCTTTAGTGCAGGTTCACATATAACTACATATATCGATGGAAAGGAAAGAAATTATTCGTTAACAAATCATCCAGATACAATGGACAGCTATCAGATTGCCATCCGCTTAAGTGAAACCTCCACGGGAGGCTCACTTTATTGGCATCAGGAAGTAAAAGTAGGGGATACGGTAAAGGTCAGTTATCCTAGAAACCATTTTCCATTAAGCTTTAAGGCGAAGCATCATGTGTTTTATGCAGCAGGAATTGGTGTAACCCCCTTTATCTCTATGATGCTGGAGCTAAAAGATAAAGGGTCTTCGTTTGAACTGCACTATGCAGCAAAATCAAAAGAGCTTTGCGCCTTCTATGATTTTTTACAGGCAAATTTCCCACATCAATCTCATTTTTATTTTTCAAAAGGAAATGAGACGAAGCGACTGCGGGAAACCACACTTTTGGAGCATCGAATTGGAACACATGTCTATTTCTGTGGGCCGGATTCATTTATGACAGACCTAACAGAAGCAGCGGTTCGATTTGGTTATCCGAGGTCGAGCATCCACCTTGAACGATTTGCACCAACCCTTCCTAAGAAAGCCGCATCCTTTCAAGCCCAACTCACTCGTGGAGAAGTGATTCATGTTGAAAAAGACCAGACATTTTTAGATGCCTTGCTAGAAGCAGGAATTCAAGCACCCTTTTCTTGTCGGGTGGGACGCTGCGGAACCTGCGAGTTGAAAGTTGTTGATGGTATAGTCGATCATTATGATTCTTTTTTAAGTGAAGAACAAAAGAGTGCCCAAAATGTGATATTGACCTGTATATCGAGGGCTAAATCAGGAAAATTAGTGATAGATTTTTAAATGAAGACTGTGTAAAAGAAGAGTGTAGATTTTTACACCCTGTTGATTGGAGCGGAAGGCACGAAGACTCCTGTGGGAGTATGGTTCAGGGGAGACCCCGCAGGCGCAAGCGCCGAGGAGGCTCGCCGAAACACCCACGGAAAGCGAAGTGCCTGGAGCGGAAATCTACAGGCAATTTTAACAAAGCCTAAATGGACATACACAAAAAGGACACTTTCGTTCATAGTGTCCTTTTGGGTATTTAGAAATATAATTTGTTAAACCGTTGCTTTAACAGTTTTATTACCTTTAAAAACAGTTCTGCGGATAAATGGAATTACCCAGCGGTCAAGACCGATGCGACCTGCATTGTAACCAGAGAATAAGATGATCGCTCCAATGAAAAGGTCTGTTGGAATATGAGATACAGTTCCAGCTAAGAAGAAAGAGAAATTCATCACAAGACCAAAGAACATAGCAGCTGTTGTTAAGCATCCAAGAAGAAGTCCAAGACCTATTAAAAATTCACCAAGTGGAACAATTGTATTAAAGATATCAACGTTTGGAAGAGCAAAATGTTTTAAGAAGTCCACATACCAACCATAAACCAAAGTGCCATCTGGTCCTTTTACCGGATTAGCAATCGCTCCCTTTAAATAACCAGAAGCATCAAAACCGTCTGCTAACTTGTGGAAACCGGCTGTTATCCAAGAATAACCGATATATAAGCGAAGAACTGTCAAAATTCCTGCAGCAACTTTGTTTTCTCTTAACCAATTTACTACCATGTGAAACACTCCTTGTTAATAAGTTTTATATATTAAGTACATTGTTAATATATCATGTTTGTTTCGAATTAAGGGTAATTTGTTCAGTCTTTCACATATTTGTAATGAAGTTTTGAACACTTTTTTAACAACTTTATAGATGAAATATTTTTTCCAAAAAAATGAAAAACCTATTGATAAAACTAATGTTATTAGTTAAAATAAAACTAACGATATTAGTTAAAAGGGGATGACGAAATGAGGATTATTAAAAATGGGTACCTGTATCAAGTCACGTTTATGGCCAATTTTTTTCCTGTTAATTGCTATTTAGTGGAGGAAGAGGAAGGATTAACGTTGATTGATGCAGCACTTGGATTTTGCGCAAAGGGGATTCTTCAGGCTGCTGAGAAAATCGGGAAACCCATTACAAAGATTATATTGACGCATGCACATGAGGACCATGTCGGAGCATTGGATGCAATCAAAGAAAGGCTCCCCGAGGTACCGGTTTATATCTCCATAAGGGATCATCGATTAATGAATGGCGACCGCACGCTTGATTCACACGAAGAAGCCACACCGATAAAAGGTGGAGTTCCAAAGAAGTTGAAGACAAGAGCAAATGTATTATTGAAGGAAGGGGACCTGATTGGGTCACTTACAGCAATCGAAACCCCAGGCCATACACCGGGATCTTTATCTTTTTTAGACTTACGGACTAAGGCAGTAATTGCAGGGGATGCTTTCCAAACAAGAGGTGGAGTGGCAGTGGCAGGAGATATAAAACCATTGTTCCCATTCCCTGCCTTTGGTACATGGAGTAAGCGGACGGCACTAGCCAGTGCAAAGAAATTAGTGAGTTACGAACCAACTCTTCTTGCAGTTGGGCACGGAGAAATGGTAGAAAATCCTGTACCAATCATGGAACGGGCCATTCAACATTTAGAGCAGAAGATCGGATAGGAGAGCAGATACAATGTCACCAAGACCAAAAGTAGCACTTGACTTAACAACGATACTAGAAACAGCAGGAGAACTGGCGGATCAAAAGGGTTTGCAAGAGGTTACACTTGCAAACCTGGCTAAAAAGCTAAATATCCGCCCTCCTTCCTTATATAATCACTTCGATGGCCTACCTGGCCTTAGGAAGCAATTAGCCATTTATGGCATTGACCGGCTGTATGCGGAAATGGCTGATGCGGCTATTGGGGTGTCAGGCACCGAAGCGGTACTAGCCATGAGCCAGGCATATGTAAATTATGCGAGGATACATCCTGGCTTGTATGAGGCAACCCTACTCGCACCTGATCCAGAAGATGTGGAGGTGCAGCAAGCAGGAGCAAAAATAGTGGAGCTTTCAGTAAGGGTATTAAGTGCCTATCGTTTAGAGGAAGATCGGGCTTTGCATGCTGTAAGAGGATTGCGCAGTATTTTACATGGTTTTTCTTCCTTAGAGCAAAGAGGTGGATTTAAATTATCCTTAGATTTGGATGAAAGCTTGTTAATGATTATTCAAGCATTTCTTACCGGAATGGAAAAAGGTTCCTAACTGGATAGTGATAGGACTGCCTAGTAACCTCTGTTATAATAGGATTAACATTAGAATGTAAAAAGGATGATTATTTTGCATGGTTTAGAAAAATTTGGGTTGCTTGTGGACGTTGAAACAACAGGTTTAGGTCCTACCAAGGATGAGGTTATTGAATTAGCCCTGAAGCTGTTTTCGTATCGAACGGATTCAGGGGAGATTATCGATATTATTGAAGAGGATTCTTTTTTACGTGAACCGCTTTCTCGTTCTGCAAGGAATAATTATGATACTGCGTATCGTGTTCACGGAATTCCTTATGAGTTAGTAAAAGGAAAAACCTTTCTTGATGGGAAAATAAAAACGTACTTTCATCGTGCAGACTCAGTATTTGCCCATAATGCTTCCTTTGATCGAAGCTTTCTTTATCATATGTATCCAGAGGTTAATGATCTGAAGTGGTATTGTACGATGAGAGGGGTACCATGGAAAAATTATGGTTTTTCAAACGGCAAACTTCTGACTTTATTGCAAGCACATGATATTACTGATTACCAAACACATAGGGCACTAGATGATATTACATACTTGATGGATTTGCTTAAGAAAACAAGTCCGAAAGGGAACCTCTATCTCCAAGAAGTGCTTGAAAAGGGACCAATGAAAAAATATCAGCCAGCTGCTACACGAACTAAATTAGGCTAAAAAAACTAATCAAACGTTTGATTAGTTTTTTGTGCAAAAGGACAGGTGCCTGACACCTGTCATTTTTTTATTTAATCACGCCAATATAGTTTGCATGTGGACGATAGATGGTGTTGTTTACCGCCTGTTCGAGGATATGAGCGGTCCAGCCGACCATTCTGCTGGCAGTAAAGGTGGGTGTGAACAATTCTGCTTCCATGTTTATGGCTTTCATGATGGCGGCAGCGTAAAACTCCACGTTTGTATAAAGGGAACGACCCGGTTTGATTTCAGCCAATACCTTCACCGCGGTTTCTTCTACCTTCATCGCTAGGTCCAACCATTCATCCTTACCAACAAGCTCTAAGAGTTTACTCTTTAAGGAAATAGCTCGCGGATCATGAGTTTTATAAACTCTGTGTCCGAACCCCATCAATTTTTCTCCTTTAGTTAACTTCTCCTTTATCACGCTTTCAGGATCACCAACTAAAGCTATTTCATTTAGAAGGGCAATGACTCCTGACGGGGCACCGCCATGAAGCGGTCCTTTCATCGTACCAATTGCAGAAGTGACGGCTGATACGATATCTGATTCCGTTGAAGCTGTCACTCTCGCTGAAAAGGTAGAAGCATTCATACCATGTTCAAGAGTTAAAATCATATAGGTCTCAAGAGATTCCACATGTGCAGCTAGTGGAAGGTGTCCAGAAAGCATATAAAGATAATTTTCAACATGGTCTAAATCCATCCGAGGAGGAACAACCGTGTTACCTTCGAGCTTTCGTTTCCGATAGGCAATAATTGTCGGAACAAGAGAGGTTAATCTTATTGCCTGTGGTAGAGTGGGCTTCCAGGTATAATCAGAATTACCGCCTTCTGCTGAAATGGCCGTCCTAATGACACTCATCATATCCATGGAAGGTGGAAGCAGATCAATTATTTGCCTAATATTGTCTTGGAGAACCCGTTCATTTCTCATCCTATCTTTCAAGATTCCTAGCTGTTCGGCATTGGGGAATTCCCCGTACCAAAGGAGGTAGGCCGTTTCCTCGAAGGAGTATTTTTGTGTAAGACTCCTGATTTCATATCCCCTATAAATGAGTTGACCATTTTCTCCATCAATATGACTAATGGCTGTATCCGCAGCAACAATTCCTTTCAAACCTTTGTGCATCATTCAATCACTCCTTCTTCCCTTTGATTACTATATTCTATAAAATAAACATAATTAAGAATATTAAATAATTTTAAAGTAATTGATTACTATTTTTAATAAGGAGCAATGGGTATGGAGTTTCAGTGGCTTAATACATTTGTTACGGCAGCAGAGTGTGGAAATTTTAGAAGAACGGCAGAGCTATTATATATTTCACAACCATCAGTAACGGTTCATATAAAACAGCTGGAAAAAGAGCTGGGTATTCTTTTATTTCATCGAGAGGGAAGAAAAATTAAACTGACCGAGGAAGGTAAACGCTATTTGATTCACGCGAAGAGATTGCTGGAGGTTTATCAGCATGGTCTCGAGGATTTGAATACCTTTAGTCAAGGATACACAAGGAAGTTAACACTTGGTATATCACCTCTAATCGCTGATACGATTTTACCTTACGTATTAAAAAGCTATACAAAGCAGTATCCGGAAGTGGAGATTTCTGTCAAAATTATTGAATCAGTTGAAATTGAACAGGCTGTCTTAAGGGAAGAAGTAGATTTGGGGCTGTCTTGTTTGAACAGTACAAATCAGAGTTTGATTTGTAAGCTTTTAGCTAAAGATAACGTAATATTAGTTGCCCCACACGATGGGAGAGATTCAGAATCAGCACCTCCCTTAGATGAAGAAGAAGTGTTAACAACCAATTATCTGTTAACTCACAATCATCCAGGTTATTGGGATCTTCTTTCAAGAGTGGTGAAAAGTAAGTATCCAAGTGTCCGAATGATGAAGGTGTCACAGGTGCACATTACGAAACGGTTTATTATTGAGGGGTTAGGAGTGTCCTTCCTGCCAACCTCTACTGTGAGAAGAGAGTTATTAGAAGGCAGGTTGATTGAAGTACATTGTGAGTCTATCAACTTGCCTGAAGCTAACACCCACGCGATTATGAAATATGAACATTCAAAACAAATAGAGTTTCTAAAGTTTATTTCCAACTTTAGATGGTAGTGATAAAATATTTTAAAAAAACATCGAGGTAATACATAAATGAAACTTTTAACTTTAAATTGCCATTCATGGCATGAGGAAAATCAAATAGAAAAGATAAAATACTTGGCACAAACCATTAAGGAAAAATCATATGATGTCATTGCATTGCAAGAGGTAAGTCAAGCACTTGAAGCGGAGTATGTGGACGGGAAAGTTAAGAAAAACAATTATGTATATGTTTTGTTACAAGAGTTAGAAAAGCTTGGTGGCGCTGAATATTTCTTAGTGTGGGATGTATCCCACTATATTACAAATGGCACCTATGAGGAAGGCGTTGCCATTCTAACGAAGCATCCAATCGTTGAGGAGCACTCATTCTTCGTTTCTAACAGTGTAGATTACGCTACTAACTGGAAAACACGTAGAATTGTCGGAGCAACCATTTCCTACAATAACAAATTACTATCCTTTTATTCCTGTCATATGGGGTGGTGGCACGATGAAGATGAACCCTTTAAGGGGCAAGTGGACAAGCTACTACAGCAAATAAATTTGGATCAGACCGTTTATCTTATGGGTGATTTTAATAACGATGCTTCTCTAAAGGAAGAGGGTTATGAGTATTTGATCAACCATGGTCTTTATGATACATACCACATGACGGATGATAAAGATGAAGGAATTACCGTCAAAGGGAAAATTGCAGGTTGGAGCAACAACAAGCAAGACCTAAGAATTGATTTGATTTTAACTAATAAGCCTGTTCAGGTAGACTATTCAAAGGTAATCTTTAATAATGTCAATCGAATGGTTGTATCGGACCATTTTGGTGTAGAAGTTAACTTATCCGAAGAATTCTAAACATACAAATGAAAAAAAAGGGCTGTTTTCGCAAAGTTTATTGTTATTAATATTAGAATTCATCAACCCTGTCAGAAGTTG
>NZ_JBDGJV010000021.1:0-35931 GCF_057656715.1 Neobacillus sp. Soil_C_43 | reverse complement strand
TTGGCTCATGTTCTGACAGAGTTGACCCAAAATTTATCAACCTTGTCAGAAGTTGGCTCATGTTCTGACAGAGTTGACCCAAAATTTATCAACCTTGTCAGAAGTTGGCTCATGTTCTGACAGAGTTGACCAAAAATTTATCAACCTTGTCAGAAGTTAGCTTATGTTTTGACAGAGTTAACCAAAAATTTATCAACCTTGTCAGAAGTTGGCTCATGTTCTGACAGAGTTGACCAAAAATTTATCAACCCTGTCAGAAGTTAGCTTATGTTTTGACAGAGTTGACCAAAAATTTATCAACCTTGTCAGAAGTTGGCTCATGTTCTGACAGAGTTGACCAAAAATTTATCAACCTTGTCAGAAGTTAGCTTATGTTTTGACAGAGTTGACCAAAAATTTATCAACCTTGTCAGAAGTTACTTTTAAATTAGGAACAAAAATTGACAGAGAGCAACAACGTATACGAAAAGAGCTAAAAAAAAGACTCCGCTGTATCTAATCGATGCAAGCGGAGTCTTTTTTATTGTCTCTGATAAAATTGCCTGTTGATTTCCGCTCCAGACGCAAGCGGTTCGTGGGCGTTTCGGCGAGCCTCCTCGGCGCTTACGCCTGCGGGGTCTCTCCTGAACCGTACTCCCACAGGAGTCTTCGCGTCTTCCGCTCCAATCAACAGGGTATAGAAAACAACAATCTTCCTTTACAATGCCTTTTTTATTAAAAAATACAAAATTTAATTAGCCTTATGAAGTAATGTTTAGTGTCTGCCTTCAGTGAAAATTTGGAAGGTAACACCGAACTTGTCTGTTACAATCCCGTAGGCTGGGCTGAAGAAGGTTTCTTGTAATGGCATACCCACTTGACCATCTTCCGTCAATGCTTCAAAAAACTTCTTGGCTCTTTCTGCATCGTTCGTGCTAATGCAGATAGTGACTTGTGTTCCAATTTGATGGGGCTGACCTGGGAACGTATCAGACAGCATTACTTCTGTTTCCCCTACTTTGATTGTTGCATGGCTAATACGATCCTTTGCTTCAGAAGGCAGAGGGAATTCAGGGTTTTCAGGCATTTCACCGAAACTTTGACTAAAAAGAACCTGTGCATCCAAAGCCTTTTCGTAAAACTGAATGGCTTTTTTCGCATTTCCATCCATGACTAAATAGGGAATTAATCTTACTGTCATTTAACACCAGCTCCTTGGGTTATTATGTATGGTCAAATATATAAACATAGCTTCTATTATTGCCCATAATTAAATTATAAAACAGGGAACATTTGTTCGTAAATGAAAATTTAAAATATATTATTTAATCTTGCCTCCTATACGCACCGGGAGCTATGCCATATTTTTTTTGAAATACTCTATGAAAATAAGGGTAGGATCCGAAACCGCAATCCTCGGCAATTTGCTCAAGTGTCATCGTGGTGTATTTCATTCGCTCCATCGCAGCAGACAAACGGACTTCGAGGGAGTACTCAATCATTGTTTTTCCAACACTGCTTTTAAACAAATGAACTGAGTGAGAAACGCTAAGACCAGCGTGTTTCGCCACTTCTTCTACTTTAAAGGAGGTTGTTGCATGCTCTTCAATAAAGCGCATCATACGTGTAACTGTATAGGGCCTATTAAAGGAGGGAGCCGTTTCATTAACTGCTCGTTCTAAGGATAAACAAAGTGCTCTTAGTAGGTATTCAGAAAGCTCCTTATTTTCCTCAGATGACGGCCGGCGTTCCTCCACACTTAGATGACGCCAGAGAGCCATTGTTTTTTCGTCCAAATCTATTTTAGAGATCGTAGGCTTTGCAGAACGTTCCCACCATTCATCCACCCAGTCCCCTTTGCATGATAAATGGTAATCCGCGCTGCTTTGGCCGGCCTCAACTAATAACTCATAATAATCGCCTGGTTGAATAATCAAAAGGTCACCCTTTTCAAGAGTCCTTCGTTTCCCTTTTACGACTACTTCACAGAAACCTTCCGTTTGTAGTCGAAAAAGGTACCCAGGGAATCCCGATTTATGCTGAGAATAATACCCCTGTGTATGATATGAATAACCGCAGAAATATATTTTCATAATTGTAGGCCCCTCTTTTTCAGAAAAATAAATAGCAAAATAGTAGATGTTTTGATTATATCGTTAATGTTTATTTTAAGGAATATCATATATGATGGTATCAAATAATTAATATAAATAGCTCGCAGAAATGAGGGATGAGATTGACAACAACTATACCAATTGCTGTCCAAATGTACACCTTAAGGGAAGAATCTGAAGTGGATTTTGTTGGTACTTTAAGGAAAGTGGCAGAGCTTGGATTCAACGGGGTGGAATTTGCTGGATACGGTGGTTTACCAGTTCGAGAAGTAAAAAAGGTCTTGGATGAATTGGGGCTTCAAGCTGCAGCAAGCCATGTGCCGCTTGAGGACTTAGAATTGAATTTGGAACAAGTAATAAAAGACCAAAAACTGCTAGGTAGCAAATATGTTGTCTGTCCTTACCTCCTACCCGAACGTCGGACAGAACAACATTATCAAGCATTAATTCTTCTTTTAGAGCAAGCGGGTGAAAAGTGCCGTCAAGAAGGCATTACTCTTTGCTATCATAATCACGATTTTGAATTAGAACGACTCTCTGACGGAAGGACAGCGTTAGAATCCATATTTGAAGATACTAATGCCGCAAACGTTAAGGCAGAACTAGATGTTTATTGGCTGACCAAAGCTGGTGAAAAGCCAGTGGCGTGGATGAACCGATACAGAAATCGTACTCCGCTCATCCATTTAAAAGATATGACAACAGATGAGGAACAATATTTTGCTGAACTTGGAACAGGTGGGGTTGATATTGAAAGCGTACTCAATTTAGGAGTGGACGCTGGTGTAGACTGGTGGATCGTCGAGCAGGATTTCAGCCGCCGGACCCCGTTTGAAAGCATTGAAATAAGTCTAAATTACTTAAAAGAAAAGCTGACGTCTAAATAATATATTTTTATAAAAGTTAAAAGGAGTCGTTACAGATGTTAAACGTAACAGTATGGAATGAAAACCGACATGAACAGAAAAACCCTGTGGTTAGAGATATTTACCCAAATGGAATTCACGGAGCCATTGCCGCATTTCTTGAAGCGGAAGGTTTCAACACTAGAACAGCTACATTAGATGAACAAGAGCATGGTCTAACCGATGAAGTACTGGCTAATACAGATGTGTTAGTTTGGTGGGGGCATCTCGCACACGGCGAAGTAAAAGATGAAATTGTGCAAAAGGTGCAGCAGCGTGTCCTTGATGGAATGGGACTCATTGTTCTCCACTCTGGCCATTTTTCAAAAATCTTTAAAACATTAATGGGAACAAGCTGCGATTTGAAATGGCGGGAAGCCGATGAAAAGGAACGTCTCTGGGTGGTAAGCCCAAGCCATCCTATCACAGAAGGAATCTCAGAATATATCGAACTTGAAAAAGAAGAAATGTACGGAGAGCACTTTGATATCCCGCAGCCAGATGAACTGATTTTTACCAGTTGGTTTGAAGGTGGAGAGGTATTCCGAAGCGGCTGTACGTATAAGCGCGGAAACGGTAAGGTTTTCTACTTCCGTCCAGGACATGAAACCTATCCGACTTATCATAACAAAGAAATTCAGCGTGTCATTAGCAATGCCGTGAAATGGGCTAAGCCAGTGAAACGCGAACGTCCAGTTTACGGAAACGCCAAACCATTAGAAGTGATTAAAGGAGGAAAATAATCATGGGAAAATTACGCGTAGCTGTCATCGGATGCGGCAGCATTGCCCAGCATCGTCATTTACCTGAATATAAAGCAAATAAACACGTAGAACTTGTTGCGGTTTGTGATATCAATGAAGAGCGTGCACTTGAAGTGGCCGAGAAATTCGGAGCTAAAGCCTATACGAGTTATGAAGAGTTATTGAATGCCGGCGGAGTAGACGCGGTTAGTGTTTGTACACCAAACTACCTTCACTCCCCAATCTCTATTGCTGCTTTAAAGGCCGGGGTTCATGTCCTTTGTGAAAAACCAATGGCTACTTCAAAACAAGAGGCAGAAGCAATGATTGCTGCTGCCAAGGAATGTGGCAAAAAGCTGATGATTGCTCATAATCAACGCTTTGTACCGTCTCATCAAAAAGCACGTAAGCTCATTGAAAGTGGAGAAATCGGGAAAATTTATAGTTTTCGTACAGCATTTGGACACGGTGGTCCTGAAGGTTGGAGTGTGGATGGAAAAGAAAGCTGGTTTTTCAAAAAGGAAAAAGCATTTGTTGGAGCGATGGGCGACCTAGGTGTGCATAAAACGGATTTACTGCGTTATCTACTCGGGGAAGAGATTGTTGAAGTGGGTTCTTTCGTAGAAACAAGCGCAAAGGATTTTGCCGATGTGGATGACAATGCGGTTTGTATTTTAAAAACGGAAAGTGGAATCATCGGAACGCTTGCTGCCAGTTGGGCCTATGTAAGCAAAGAAGATAATTCGACGATTATTTATGGTGAAAAAGCCATTCTTCGTTTAGAGGATGACCCGGTCAACTCACTGGTTGTTCAATATAAGAATGGTGAGGTGGTCAATTACCAGTTGGGTAGGATCCAGTCAAATGAAGATGGCGGTCAAAACAATTCACGTGTAATTGATCTATTTGTTAATGCTGTTGTGAACGATCAAGAGCCTCCTGTACCGGGTGAGGAAGGCATGAAGTCTTTAAATGTCATCTTGGCTGCGCTAGAGTCAAATGAAACAAAACAGATTATAAGAGTGAGAGAACGATGAAAAAACTACGAATTGGCATTATAGGGGTTGGCGGAATAGCGCAGGGCCGTCATATCCCTGCTTTTTTACAGCTTAGTGACGTATGTGAAATAACAGCTCTCAGTGATGTGAATGTGGACCGTGCCAAAGAAATCGCTGAAAAACATCAGATTCCTCATGTGTTTGAGAACTATCAGGACCTTTTTTCAGAAGTAGATGCCGTTTGTATTTGTACACCAAATAAATTTCATGCGGAGATTACGATTGCTGCACTGGAAGCGGGAGTCCATGTTCTCTGTGAAAAGCCGATGGCTCTAAGTGCGGAGGAATGTGAAGCGATGATTGCTGCTTCAAAAAAAGCGGAAAAGGTTCTAGCGATCGCTTATCATTATCGTTTCATGAAGGAAGCTCAGGCAGCAAAGAAAGCTATGCTAGAGGTAGGAACACCACTTGTAGTCAGAGTTCAGGCTTTAAGACGCAGGAAAGTGCCGGGCTGGGGTGTTTTTACGAATAAAGATCTTCAAGGAGGCGGAAGTCTGATTGACTATGGCTGTCACCTCCTAGATCTCGCTTTATGGCTAATGGGAAATCCAAAACAAACGATGGTGTCAGGCACCACATATAACACGTTAAGTAAAATGCCGAATCAAGTAAATCAATGGGGCGAGTTTGATCATGAAACGTTTAATGTCGATGATCATGTCACAGCGTATGCTCAGTTTGAAAATGGTGCTACGATGCTGTTTGAAACTTCGTGGGCGGCAAATATCAAGGACGACAAGGAACATCTGAGCATCTCTGGAGTGGATGGCGGATTAAGTGTGTTCCCATTTGAGCTTTATACCACTAAAAATGGCATGCTGCTAAATAGCCAAGCCGCTTGGATTCCAGGTGAAGAGAATCCTGGACTGCCACAGGCAAAAAACTTTATCCAAGCATGTCTTGGAATGGAAGAATTGATTGTGAAGCCAGAGGAGGCTCTTCAAGTTTCCGAAATAATAGATCGAATCTATAAAAGTAGTGAGTCGTTTAGAGAGGGGATTACGAAATGAAACTAGGTGTATTTACCGTATTATTTGCTGAAAAATCGTTCGAGGATATGCTTGATACCGTCAAAGAGGCAGGCCTTCATGCCGTTGAAATAGGAACTGGGTGCTACCCAGGGAACAACCATTGCGATTTAGACGCGTTATTGGAAAGTGAAGACGCACGGAAGGCATATATCGGAAAAGTCGAAGAGCGAGGGCTAACGATTAGTGCCTTTAGTTGTCACGGAAATCCTATCTCTCCTGAGAAAGAATTCGCGAAGCAGTCACACGAGACACTTTTAAAAACGATTAGACTTGCGTCCTTGTTAGGAGTTCCAGTAGTAAACTGTTTCTCTGGTACCGCAGGTGACCATGAAGGCGCCAAGTTCCCTAATTGGCCGGTGACTCCTTGGCCTAACGAATATGGAGACGTGTTAAAGTGGCAATGGGAAGAAAAGCTGATTCCATATTGGAAAGAAGTAGGCCAGTATGCGAAGGAGCATCAGGTGAAAATTGGCCTTGAGCTACATGGCGGCTTTTTAGTTCACACTCCATACACCCTGTTGAAGTTGCGCGAAGAAACCTGTGATGCGATTGGGGCCAACTTGGATCCAAGTCATTTATGGTGGCAAGGAATTGATCCTGTCGCAGCGATAAAGATTTTGGCTAAAGAAAATGCCATCCACCATTTCCATGCGAAAGATACGTATATTGACCAAGAAAATGTAAACATGTATGGATTAACCGATATGCAGCCATATGGGGAAGTACGTTCACGTGCATGGAGTTTTCGTTCCGTAGGATGTGGCCATAGTTTGAAGGAATGGTCTGACATGATGAGTGCACTCCGCACCTATGGCTACGATTATGTGGTCAGCATCGAACATGAGGATCCTATCATGTCCATTGAAGAAGGCTTTAAGCGAGCAGTTGTGAATTTAAAATCTATTCTAATTGAAGAGCCTGTTTCACAAATGTGGTGGGTATAAGTATATGAGTAATAGAAAAAGCAGTCGGGCAATACTCCGACTGCTTATTTCATGTTATCTATCTTTTTGATGTAAGGTATCTCTCGTTAATAATTTTTTTATGATGAATGGCATGACCTGCAATTATGTAGCCGATTGCACGGGTAGTCACTTCCGTATTGTTGGCATTGCCTTTGTTGCCCCAGGCCTCAGCAGGCATGTTTTTAATTAAAGTAATCGTAGCCTTGCGTGTCGCTATAAAATCCTCAAGTATATCTTTGATAGATTGCTTGTTAATTTGAGAGCCTTCTACAAAATCATTTTCATTAAACCCCGCTAAAGCAGTTTGGTCACCGCGGCCAATACGAAGCAGGCGATAACTCATAATTCTTTCGGTATCTGTCATATGACCTAGAACTTCTTTGATACTCCATTTAGTTGGGGCATAACGAAAATGCCCATCTTCATCCGAAATTCCGTCAAAAAGTTCAATCGTACTTTTTAAATCCTCACTTAAAATCGCTAATAGGTCTCCTTCGGGAACCAGATTCACATAGGGTACATAATATTCAGGATACTCACTAGTTAAAGGACGTTGTAACAAATTAGTCTCTCCCTCCAAATTGTAATCATCTACTACTACTTTATTCCTTTTTGCAAAGAAATACCAAATAAAAACAACCTGAATTGGATTATTTTAGAAAATAAATACTTGTACATAGAATTACTTTGTATTATGATTTAGATATACATAGAGATTCTATGCTTCTGAGGGGGAATAATTAGTGAGTAAGAATATAGTAATAATTATTGTGTTTATCCTTTTTATAAGTTCGATATTTTTATTTTTAAGACCACATTTTCCTCGGTCATTTCAACATCAGTTTACGGAACATACCGATCTACATAATGAGAATATTAATGGATTCTATCTATTTGATGATATTCATTCGGACCGGTTTATTAGTTTTTATGGTGAACAGAAGTATAAAGGTAGAGACACAGAGACTTTCAGATATTACAAAATTCAGGATGGACTTGAGATTGCTACAAATGAACAGGGCGGTATTTTTCGCTTTATCGTAGAAAGCTCGGGGATACCTACCGCAAAAGGAATTGAAGTTGGGGATTCAATATCAAAGGCGAAAAAGGCATATGGGGAGAATTTTTATGAACGTACTGAGCAAGGGGCAGATATACTAGGTTACGTGGATCAGAAGAACGATCAATCTATTGAATTTTGGTACGGGCAGAATGGTATTCTTTTTTACAGATTAGATAATAATTCTATGAATTAATTCAAAAAAGAGTCAATGCGTTTGCAGCAACTCTTTTTTTGTTTAGACGATTTTATCAAATCGAACACGCTTATTAATCACATACATCACTGGCATACCCACAGCCATAACCACAAATTCACCAACTGCGGTTGTTAACCAAGTGAACATAAATGGCAGGTCAAATGCTAAATGCAGCTCAAGAGCAATTAAAAACATGGTAAACGTGAAGACGAGTGTATTCACAATCATACGTGTCCATAAGCCCTTGATATATTTTGCACAGGCAATCGTGATTAACAAGGCAATCACGGATTGACCGACACCGAAAATAAGGTCATAGGCCTTCATCGGTGAAAAGAACAAATTTGTTAAAAACACACCAAGAACAATTCCATAGATATATTTTTTGTTAAAAACAACTAGATGATTGAACATCTCGGATACGCGAAACTGAACTTGGGTAAACCCAAACGGCTGGATTAAAGCAGAGACAGCAATGTACAATGCTGCTACAATACCGTTTACGACAATTGTATTAACTTTCATATATAATTAACTCCTTAGTTTTTTTGTGTGGGAGGTTCTCGAACCACAATATTTTCAGCCAAATTAATATATTAATATAAATAGAATTACTCGTCAATTCCACGTGAAGTTCTAGGCTAATAGTGCACAAATTTAAAGGACCTTTTTTGTGCCACGCTATTCAAAAATAATTACAGGAAATTTTTACATAAATAATAAAAATCCGTGCATGATAAAAAGAAAAAAGGAATGGCGTATTATTATGAAACAAAATAAATTGTTTTTACTCGCAATGATGCTGATACCTTGGTTATCACTGCCACTCCTAGGAAAGCGGTCCTTCAAGAGATTTTACCCGGGTGCTTTGTTTATCTTCGTTTGGGTCCTTTTTGAGAGTTATTTTTCGAAAAAGTGGCTATGGTGGAGATTTTATGAAAAACTCATTCCAAAAACAATGGGCGAACTCCCCTTTATGATAGGTCCATTTTTTGTGGGATCATTATGGATCTTAAAGTTCACATTCGGAAACTTCTTCCGATACTTACTATTGAACCTTATTCTTGACACCCTTTTTGCCTTTCCTGGGATGATTGCGTTAAGAAGAATGGGGATTGTTTCACTTGTTAGCATGAAGCACTATCAAATGGGACTCTTATTTTTCATAAAATCAGTCATTATGTATGGATTCCAAAGTATGATTGAAAAAATGAGAAAAAAACCAAAATCGCTTATTCAGAAAATATTCACTAAATAAGCTGACTATTAAGTCGGCTTTTTCTGTGTTCGCAAATAAACTGGCTTTTTTCGCAAATAAACTGCTACTTTACGCAAATAAACCATTCATTATCGCAAATAAACTTACTATCCTCGCAAATAAAAGGTGATAGAATAATAGGAAAACGTACAGCCTTTGGTACTCTCCATTCCCATAAACTAATCAAAGAATTAAGAGAGAAGCATAATAGACGGCCAGCATTTTTAGACGAACTTGGAAAGATAAAATAATATAATATATTGAATTAAAAGGGGGCCTCCATCATACTGCACCATTTAGAAATCTACGTTTCGAACCTAGCAAAGACAACCGAATTTTGGGGATGGTTTTTAACTGAATTAGGATATGAAAAGTATCAAAACTGGGATTCAGGTATTAGTTGGAAATACAGAGATACCTATCTTGTATTTGTACAAGTGGAAAAGAGATTCATGGATGTCCCTTACCACCGCGCTAGAGTCGGCTTAAATCATCTGGCATTTCATGCAGAATCGCAAGAGCAGGTTGATCAAATCACAGAACAGTTAAAAGAAAAAGGGATATCTATTCTTTATCAGAATCGACACCCGTTTGCAGGTGGAAATTCACATTATGCTGTATTTTTTGAAGACCCTGATCGTATAAAAGTGGAATTAGTTGCGCCTAAATTAGGCAAAGACCCTTCTGGAAATTGATGTAATTTTATCTATTCCGTGATGTAAATCACAAAATACCATTCAAGGAAGCTTTATAATTATCTGAAATAGGGGAAAAATAAAGGATGGATGGTGAAGGAATTGGATTATAATTTTAAATCTCTATATAGTGAAATTGGTGGACAAGAGACCATTGACAAGCTTGTTAATGCCTTTTATCCACGAGTATATGAAGACCCAGAATTAAGACCTTTATTTGAAGGGGACATGGAAGAAATCAAGCGGAAGCAGAGAATGTTTCTTCCACAATTTTTAGGAGGTCCTGCTTTATACAGCCAGGAATTTGGACCACCTGCCATGAGAGAGCGGCATTTACCATTTGAAGTAACCCCAAGAAGAGCGGTCTGTTGGCTACGCTGTATGAGAGAAGCCTTTCAGGAAATTGGACTCGATCAAAACCCAGCAGGACTAGCCTTTTATGATCGTTTAACGCAGGTTGCTGGCATAATGGTAAACAGTCCTGACAGAGACTAATTAATTTGCGAATTAACAAAAATCCTTACCTGTACTTAACCAGGGTGAGGATTTTTTTATATCCAATAAAATTAACCCCTTTCATTTTTTATGGTATAGTGTGGTTGTTTATAGTGAGGAGGATTCCAATTGAAAACAAATGACCAATGGTGGAAGAAAAGCGTTGTTTATCAAATATACCCAAGAAGCTTTATGGATTCGAATGGAGATGGAATCGGCGACATTCAAGGTATTATTCAAAAACTGGATTACTTGAAGTTGCTTGGTGTGGATGTCATCTGGTTAAGCCCTGTGTACGATTCACCGAATGATGATAATGGCTATGATATTCGTGATTATCAAAAGATCATGGAAGAGTTCGGCACCATGGCCGATTTTGACCAGATGCTTGAAGAAGTACATAAACGTGACATGAAATTAGTCATGGACCTCGTTGTTAACCACACCTCTGATGAGCATGAATGGTTTGTTCAATCGAAACAATCGAAAGACAATCCATACCGTGACTATTATATCTGGCGTGAGGGTAGAGACGGGAAAGAACCGAACAATTGGGGATCATTTTTCAGCGGTCCTGCATGGGATTATGATGAAGCCACCAAGGAATATTACTTGCATTTATTTGCGAAAAAACAACCTGATCTGAACTGGGAACACCCAGCTTTACGTGAGGAAGTTTACCGCATGATGAGATTTTGGCTTGATAAAGGAATCGATGGCTTCCGAATGGACGTAATCAATATGATCTCAAAACAGCCAGGCTTACCTGATGGTGTGCAAGGGGAAGGTCAATTATATGGAGATGGCAGTCCATTTTATATGAATGGACCTAGAATTCATGAATTTATGAAGGAAATGAATCAGGAAGTCTTAGCGCATTATCCCATTATGACGGTGGGGGAAATGCCTGGAACCACACCAGAAGATGCCATTCTTTATACCAATCCTGAACGAAATGAAGTTAATATGATTTTCACTTTTGAGCATATGGATTTAGATAGTGCCCCCGGTGGTAAGTGGAACTTAAAACCGCTCAATCTTGTAGATTTAAAGGAAAACTTAGCAAAGTGGCAAGTGGGACTTCACAACAAAGGATGGAACAGTCTCTATTGGAATAACCATGACCAGCCAAGGATTGTTTCCCGTTTTGGTAATGACCAGGAATACCGCGTGGAATCAGCCAAAATGTTAGCGGCCTGTCTTCATTTTATGCAGGGGACCCCATATATTTATCAAGGGGAAGAAATCGGCATGACCAACGTGAAGTTCGACTCTTTAGAGGATTATCGTGATATTGAAACACTTAATATGTACAAGGAACGTTCAGCATTAGGCTATATTCATGAAGAAATCATGACGTCCATATACGCAAAGGGAAGAGACAATGCAAGAACACCTGTACAATGGGATGCATCAGAGCACGGAGGATTTACGACAGGGACTCCGTGGATTAAGGCCAATCCAAGATACAAAGAAATCAATGTGAAAAGTACGTTAGAAGATCCAGAGTCTATCTTCTATTTTTATCAAAAGCTTATCTCCCTTCGTAAGGAAATAGATATTATCGTAGAAGGCGATTTTCAATTGTTACTCAAAGATCACCCATCGATCTTTGCTTATGAAAGAAACTGGAAGGGAGAACGCCTTTTAGTTTTATGTAATTTTAGTGGGGAAGAGGTAGAGATTCACGAGGAAGAGCTCGTTCACAGCATAGCAAATTATCAATTACTTCTCTCCAACTATAAAGCGGGAACATCAGCTACACTACGTCCGTATGAGGTAAGAGTCTTAACAAAATAAAGTGACAGTCCCCCGCTGCTATAAAGCGGCGGGGGACTGTCCTCATAAAAAAATAAAAAAATGATTGCGCATACATTTTAAAAGTGCTACTATGAATCTATCGATTAGCGCAAACGTTTTCGCTAACGATACATAAAAAGTATAGGGGGTATTAGTAGATATTAACTGTAAAGTAAGTAGATTTTTTATTGAGGAATAACGATTTTTTACAGTTTTTCTGCTATTTTGTGCAAACGTTTTCTTAGATAACAAGGTTTTACTCCATTTCGATTGCTATTTTTGACACTTAAACCAACATACTAAAATAGTTTTTTATTTAAAAGCAAGTGCAAACGATTGCACTCTTTAACGAATACTAGTATGATATCTAATATATTTAAGTCGTCTAGAATAAAACATTCGAAATAGAACAAAATACATTCATCTATGTTTTCTTACTTTGCACAGAAACAACACGCTTCACAAAATTTTTCAGTATGGGGGTAAATCATGAATAAGAAAAAATTATTTTCTGGAATTGGAGCTGGGCTTCTTTCATTAAGTCTCCTTTTAACAGGCTGTGGTAACGCTGACAAAGGCGGCGGAGCTAAAGAAGAGTCAAAAGGCGGAAATGTCACACTTGATGTATTCCAATTCAAAGTAGAATTCAAAAAGCAATTTGAAGATGCTGCAAAGAAATATGAAGCGTCACACAAAGGCGTAAAAATCAACATCACAACTGTTGGTGGCGGTGAAGATTACGGTGCAGCTTTAAAATCTAAGTTTGCTTCAGGTAAAGAGCCAGCAATCTACAACATCGGTGGACCACAAGACGTAGAAGATTGGCAAAAGAAACTAGCTGACCTTTCTGATACAGAAGCTTCTAAAAAGGCTTTAAAAGGAACACTTGATGGTGTATCCAAAGATGGTAAAGTTTTAGGTTTACCATACAACCAAGAAGGTTACGGTTTCATCTACAACAAAGCTGTATTCGAAAAAGCTGGTATCGATCCAAAATCAATCAAGAGCTATGCAGACCTTGAAAAGGCTGTAAAAACTTTAGATTCTAAGAAGGGTGACCTTGGTCTAAAAGCAGTTTTTGCCCTTCCTGGTAAAGAAACTTGGGTAACTGGCCTACACTTATCCAATGCATTCTTAGCTCCAGAATTTGATAACAACGTTCTAAATGCATTCAGTGCAAAGAAAGTTGACTTCAAATATGGCGATGCGTTCAAGAAGGTCCTTGATCTTCAAAATAACTATTCTGTTCAACCAACTGTAAGCCTTGACTATGCTCAACAAGTTGAAGAATTATTCTCACTTCAAAAAGTAGCAATGATTCAACAAGGTAACTGGGCATATGGTTCAATCGCTGGTATCGACAAAGATTTCGCTGATAAGAACATTGGTTTATTACCAATCCCTGTTGAAGGCTATAAAGAAGATGCAATTCCTGTTGGTATCCCAATGTACTGGGGCGTAAACAGCAACAAAGACAAAGCTACACAAGCTGAAGCTAAGAAATTCTTAGACTGGTTATACACTTCTGACGAAGGTAAAGAAATCGTTATCAACGACTTCAAATTTATCCCTGCTTATGATGGCTTTGATGCATCAAAAATCAGTGATCCACTTTCAAAAGAAATTTATCAATATGCTCAAGATGGCAAGACAATCGGCTGGACATTCATGGGCTACCCAACTGGCTGGGGACAAGATCAACTTGGTGTTCAAATCCAAAAATATTTGAGCAAAGAAGCTAAGTGGGAAGATGTAGTAAAAACTACAAAAGAAGCTTGGGAAAAATCAAGAAATAAATAATCCCTTATGAACATAGATAATGGGTCCTACTTGATAAAAGCAGGACCCATTATAAATTAGCAGAGAGGCAAGCGGCTGGTTCATAAGGGGGCAATAATTAGTTGGGTTTTTTCGGCTTCGAGAATTGTCCAGCTCCAGCGCCTAGCCCCTCGGGTCAAATAACCTTCGGCAAGAAAAGTCAAAGAACGACTTTTCTTGCCGAAGAACATTTGCCTGAAGGGGCTGAACAAGGCGCTTGCGCTTTTCTTATCAATCAGCCCCTTTTCTTTCAATAATACTACCTTAGAAAAAATACAAACATCACATTGGAGGTTTTTACCATGATGCGTACACGGGAATTATCATATTGGTTATTTTTAGCCCCAGTTCTATTAGCATTATCTATGGTTGTTATCATTCCATTGCTCTTTGGAGTTTACTATTCATTTACAGACTGGAATGGTATTGAAGTGGGCGGTTTTATTGGCTTCGAGAACTATATTAATGTATTTAAGGATAAAGAATTCTTAGATTCGTTATGGTTTACAGTAAAGTTTACTGTCGTTTCCATTATTTTAATTAACTTCTTTGGTTTAGCCTTAGCACTTATCGTGACATCAAAAATTAAAACAAGTAAGTTCCTACGTACAATCTTCTTCATGCCAAACCTAATTGGTGGTTTGATTCTAGGCTTTATCTGGCAGTTTATTTTTATTAAGGTATTTGCCGGTGTTGGAGAATTGTTTGGAATCGAAAACTTACAAGGATGGCTTTCTACTACAAACACTGGTTTTTGGGGCTTAGTGATCCTAATGAGCTGGCAGATGGCCGGATACATCATGGTAATCTATATTTCTTACTTAGAAGGTGTACCAACAGAGCTGATTGAAGCTGCTGAAATAGATGGTGCTAGTTCACTCCAGCGTCTACGCTTTATCGTATTCCCATTAGTTGCTCCTGCATTTACAGTTAGTTTGTTCTTAACATTATCGAATACGTTCAAGCTTTACGACCAAAACTTATCATTAACAGGCGGTGGGCCTTACAATTCCACGCAAATGGTCGCAATGGAGATTTTTAAAACGGCATTTGGTGAAAGTGAAATGGCTTATGCTCAGGCAAAAGCAGTTATCTTCTTTATCATCGTTGCTGCTATTTCCTTAACACAAGTGTACATCAACAAGAAAAGGGAGGTAGAAATGTAATGGGAAGAAAATATAAATTGCCGCTCGAAATCCTTGGTTTGTTATTAGGTCTGTTATGGCTTTCTCCTTTTTACTTAATGATTGTCAACTCCTTTAAAACAAAGAGGGAGATCTTCTCAGACACATTAAAATTACCAGAAGTATTTACTTTTGATAACTATGTTGAAGCATTTAATGAACTTACATTCTTAAAAACATTTATGAATTCACTGCTTATTACGGTAGTTAGTGTAGGCATCATCATTATTTTCTCGTCTATGGCTGCCTACGCTCTTTCTAGAAATAAAAGCAAAATAAGTACCATTATTTTCTTCTTGTTTGTTGCAGCGATGTTAATTCCGTTCCAATCCGTTATGATTCCATTAGTGACGATCTTCGGAAAAATAGAACTGCTTAATCGTTCCGGAATTATCTTTATGTATTTAGGCTTTGGTGCGAGTCTTTCCATCTTCCTGTACCATGGTACATTGAGCGGGATCCCAAAATCCTTGGATGAAGCTGCAACCATTGATGGGGCTAATCGTTTCCAAATTTTTTGGCACATTATTTTCCCTATGTTAAAGCCAATTACTGTTACAGTTGCAATATTGAATACCATTTGGATTTGGAATGACTACTTACTTCCATCTCTTGTTATTAACCAAGAAGGAATGGAAACTATTCCATTGAAAATGTTCTTCTTCTTCGGTGAGTATACAAAGCAATGGCATTTAGCACTTGCTGGATTAACGATTGCTATTATTCCAGTAATTATTGCGTACTTCTTTGCACAAAGAGAAATTATCAAAGGTATTTCTGAAGGCGCGGTTAAATAATTTCTACCTTATAATATAGTAGAAAAACGAGCAATTTATTGGTATTAGGGGGAAGTAATGGTGGTTACAATTAAGGATGTGGCAAGGGAAGCAAATGTGGCGCCTTCGACGGTTTCAAGGGTAATTGCTAATAACCCACGAATAAGCGAACAAACAAAGAGACGTGTGAAAGAAGTGATGGAACAATTAGGGTACTATCCTAATTTGCAAGCGCGTAGCTTGGTTGCTAAAAGCACTCAAACCATTGGCGTCATAATGCCGAATTCAGCCTACCATGCCTTTCGAAACCCATTCTTCCCTGAAGTATTAAGAGGAATTAGTATGCATGCCCATGAAAGTAAATACGGTATTTATCTTTCAACTGGGTCCACTGAGGAAGAGATTCACGAAGAAGTCCTGTCCATGGTTATGGGTAGACGTGTGGATGGAATTCTTCTCTTATACTCACGTGTGAATGATCGGACAATGAACTACCTAGAGGAAATTGGCTTTCCTTTTACTGTCGTTGGTCGGCCAAGCGTGAATGAAGAGAGAATTACCTATGTTGATAATGACAATATATTTATAAGCAAACAGGTAACCAACTACTTAATTGAACACGGTCATACGAATATTGCTTACGTTGGAATAAATCTGGATTTTGTGGTTACTAATGACCGGATTAATGGATATAAGTTGGCTCTTAAGGAAGCTGGACTTCCAGTAAATGAGGCGTATCTCGTTAATGAAGAGTTAGTCAATGAACAAGGAATAGATGCCATTTGTTCTTTGATGAAGCTTGATGCTCCTCCTACAGCATTGGTAACACAGGATGATTTAATGGCGTATGAAATCATCAGTCATTTAGAAAAATTAAACATCAGAGTGCCTGAAGATATTTCAATCGTTGGCTTTAATAATCTCTCGCTTTCTGAACATTCAAAGCCTCCACTAACTTCGGTGGATATTGGCACATTTCAATTAGGTCATCTGGCAACAGAATGTTTAATAGAAAAAATCGAGAATCCTGATACGTTGCCAAAGAGAATCACGATTCCAACAAAGCTAATTGAACGTAAGTCGTGCGCGGTGAAAAAATAGCTTTGGATTGAATGTGAAATGACAAACATAAAAAGAGTCAGTGAGGATTTTACATGAATAAATTATGGTGGAAAGAAGCTGTTGCCTATCAGATTTATCCTCGAAGCTTCATGGATTCCAATGGAGACGGGATTGGGGATATCAAGGGCATCATCTCTAAATTAGATTATTTAAAAGAACTAGGGATTGATGTGATCTGGGTTAGTCCAATGTATCAATCGCCTAATGACGATAATGGTTACGATATCAGTGACTACCAAGAGATTATGGAAGAGTTTGGAACGATGGCTGATTTTAATCTACTTTTAGAGGAAACACATCGCCGTGGGATGAAACTTATCCTTGATCTAGTCATTAACCATACGAGTGATGAACATCCTTGGTTTATCGAATCCCGTGCGTCAAAAGAAAATCCAAAGCGTGATTGGTATATCTGGCGTGATGGAAAAGGCGGGAAAGAACCGAATAACTGGGAAAGCATTTTTGGTGGTTCAGCCTGGAAATATGATGAACAAACCGATCAGTATTTCATGCATATCTTTTCAAAAAAGCAGCCAGACCTTAACTGGGAAAATGAAGAGGTACGGAAAGCACTGTATGAAATGGTAAACTGGTGGCTCGATAAGGGAATCGATGGTTTCCGTGTCGATGCGATCAGCCACATTAAAAAGGAAGAGGGCCTAGAGGATATGTCAAATCCTGAAGGGCTCCAATATGTCTCCTGCTTCGATAAAATGATGAATGTGGACGGAATTCATACGTTTTTGCAGGAGTTAAAGGAAGAGACGTTTGCTAAATATGACATTATGACTGTTGGTGAGGCGAACGGAGTAACGGTTGACGACGTGGAAGATGTGGAGAGTTGGGTTGGTGAAAAGACAGGGAAGTTCAATATGGTATTCCAATTTGAGCATCTAGCATTATGGGATGCCGAAGCGAAAAAAGAGTTGGATATTGTAGAGCTTAAGGATGTATTGTCTCGATGGCAAAAAGGCTTGGAAAATAAGGGCTGGAACGCTTTGTTCATCGAGAACCACGACAAGCCGCGTGTAGTATCCACTTGGGGAAATGACAAGGAATATTGGCGTGAGAGTGCAACAGCGTTCGGAGCTATGTATTTTCTCATGCAGGGTACTCCGTTCATCTATCAGGGGCAAGAAATCGGCATGACAAATGTCCAATTTGATTCTATAGAGGATTACGACGATGTGTCTGCAAAGAATATGTACCGTATCAAGCGGGCCGATGGTGTTCCGCATGAAGAGATTATGGAGATTATTTGGTCATCAGGCCGTGATAACTCGCGAACTCCCATGCAATGGTCAACGGAGGAGAATGCTGGTTTCAGCACAGGGAATCCATGGTTGAAGGTTAATCCGAATTTTAAAGACATCAATGTCGTGTCGCAACAAAACGACGAACATTCTGTTTTAAACTTCTATAAGAAGATGATTGATCTAAAGAAAGCCAACGAAGTATTTACCTATGGTACGTATGAATTGCTTTTGAAGGATGATCCTCAAATTTTTGCTTATACAAGGACGTTAAATGAGGAAAAGATTATAGTAATAACTAATCTTTCTACACAGCCTGCAGAGATGCAGGGCGTTTCCCTCGACTATCATCACTTGCTGCTAAACAATTATGAAGTATCACCACATGAACCACTTCAAAAATTGACATTAAAGCCTTATGAGGCAAGAGTGTACCGAATGAAATAAAACGACGTAAAAAAGACGATTCGATTTTCGAATCGTCTTTTTTATCAGTTAAACTCTAGCTTTTGATTTTTCAGTACCGGCTGTTTTGTTGCTCATTTTTCTGAAGTAAGGTACAACCCAACGGTCTAAACCGATTTTTCCAGCGTTGTAGCCAGCAGTTAAGATGATAAAGCCAAGGAAGATGTCTCTAGGGTTGTGAGATACAGTGCCAGCTAGGAAGAAGCTGAAGTTCATGACGAGACCAAAGAACATAGCGGCAGTTGTTAAACATCCAAGGATTAAGCCTAAACCAATTAATGTTTCGCCCCAAGGAACAAGAACGTTAAAGACATCGACGTTTGGAAGAGCAAAGTGCTTCAAGAAGTCAACGTACCAGCCAAAAACGACTACGCCATCTGGACCTTTTACCGGGTTAGCGATGGCTCCTTTTAAAAATCCAGCAGCGTCAAATCCGCCAGTTAATTTATGGAATCCTGCAGTAAACCAAGAGTAACCGAGGTATAAACGTAAGACTGTTAAGATAACAGATGCAATCTTGTTTTCTCTTAAGAATTTGTTAAACATAAATGATTCCTTCTTTCATTTTTTGTTTTGTTCTTTATAGTTACAATATATTACTTTTTCGCTTAAATAACATGGCTATAGTGATAAGTTCACAGTTTGTTAGAAATGTTATGACAAACAGTTGAACAGCCATAACCAGCAAGTTTAAGAGGAAATATTTCCATATAGAACTTTTTTTATATACAAAAAATGTAAACGCTTCCAGTTTTATTTGATATTTCATTGTTAAATAAGTCGATTTTTGTTATTTTATAGATAAAGGCTAAATTTATTGTCATGTGGCTCGACCCATCGCATGGTATAAGGGAGAGAACAAACTTGGGGACCAAGAAATTAAATGATCCAACTTATTGGAAACTCATTTTTAGTTTGATCGTTTTTTCAGAGCTGCTTGACATTGCAGTTTCTGTTTTCTATCCATCTATTAAATTCCTAAAAATTATTTCTATTATTATCCTCATCGGAGCACTTCCGATTTTTCTCTTTTCATTAAAAGGAATAGAGAAAAAGGACGAAGAGCTTCGACAAAATAAACTTAAATTAAAGAATATCTTTGATACACTTGATGTTGCTATTTGGTCGCATGATTTAAAATCAGACACGCTACTAATCACTCCAGGTATTGAAAAATTGTATGGATATTCATATATTGATTTTTATAAAGATTTAAATCTGTGGAGAAAGGTCATTTATCCCGAAGATTTAGAGGTAATTGAAGACAGAGGAAAGAAACTGGCCTTAGGGGAAACGGTTACAAGTGTGTATCGGATTATTCGCCCAGATGGAGAAGTCCGCTGGATTCAGGACAGAGGGTTTCCGACATTGGATAGTAAAGGTGAGTTTGTTGACTTTACGAGTGTTTTATTTGATATAACAGATCGAAAAGAAAGTGAAGACCGTTATCGTAGTTTAGTTGAAATGTCTCCAGATATTATTGCTGTCGTTAACCATGAAAAAATTGAATATATTAATGAAGCGGGTTGGAAGTTAGTGGGTGCCCAGCATCCTGAGGATTTAGTTGGTCATTCTCCATTAAAGTTTGTCCCTCCACAAATTGTGGAGGCTTTTAAAGTAAAAGGCAATCCACACGAACAGCAAAAGGTCAGACTCGAGTTTAAAGTAAAAAAACTGAATGGAGAGACTATTGATGTAGAAATGGCGTCGACCCCGATTTCCTATGAAGGTAGGTTTGCTGTTCAAGTAGTTGGCAGAGATATTACGGAGCGTAAGAGAGCGGAGGCAACGATCCAAAATATGGCCTTTTATGATACGCTAACAGGGCTGCCAAATCGAAATAGGTTTAGACATCATCTTAACGATGCATTAAACAAACAGGAAGAAAATAAGATGCTTGCCGTTTTGTTTTTAGATTTAGATCGATTTAAGATTATTAATGACACAAAGGGACATAACACTGGAGATATTGTGCTGCAAAGAGTAGCGGACCGGTTAGAGATGACGGTTAAACAAGAAGGAATGGTCTCTAGGCAAGGTGGAGATGAATTTATTATCCTACTTGAAGATATTGATAAAGAGCGGGCTGCACTAGTGGCGCAACGGATTCTTTATGAGTTTTCTAAGCCTATCGAGGTGAATAACCAGGAGTTTTTTGTTACTCCTAGTATCGGAATCAGTCTTTACCCTTCCGATGGTTTAGATGAGGAAACATTAATTAAAAATGCAGATACCGCCATGTATCAAGCAAAAGAACGTGGGAAAAATAATTTCCGTTTCTATTCCTCCAATTTGAATGGGAATTCCATTCGAAAAATGGAGTTAGAAAATGGGCTACGAAAAGCTTTGGAGAAGAACCAATTAACGCTGCATTATCAGCCGCAAGTGTCTTTAGCAACAGGGGAAATTGTTGGGATTGAAGCATTAGTGCGTTGGAATCATCCAGAGCATGGATTTATTGCGCCTTCAGAATTTATTCCATTAGCAGAGGAAACTGGGTTGATTGTTCCAATTGGCAAGTGGGTATTGTGGGAAGCCTGTAAACAAAGGAAAGCCTGGGAAAATGCAGGCTTTAAAGATTTCCCTATTGCGGTAAATGTTTCTGTCCGGCAATTTGAGGATGACCATTTTATTGAATACATCTCAACGATCCTAGAAGAAGTGGGACTTCAAGCGAACCATTTAGAATTAGAAATCACTGAAAGCATCATGCAAAATTTAGAGAACTCGACGATTATTTTAAATCAATTAAAAGAGCTAGGGTGTCTTTTATCGATGGATGACTTTGGAACAGGTTATTCGTCACTAAGTTATTTAAAGCATCTTCCAATCGATAAGATTAAAATCGATAAATCGTTTGTCGATGACATCATTTATCATTCAAATCAAGGAATGATGGTAAAAACGATTATTGATATGGGAATGAATTTAAATTTTATCGTCATTGCTGAGGGTATTGAAACGGAAGAACAGCTTTCGTTTTTAAAGAACAATGCCTGTGAAATTGGACAAGGATATTTATTCAGCAGGCCGGTACCAGCTGACAATTTGGAGCAGTATTTAATCATAGGCAATAAAAAGAGTGGCATCACGATTTAATAATCGGATGCCATTTTTTTAGCTTTGAACAGGAACCCTGTTCTTTAGCTTATGCTCCCACGGTTTCATGAGCCATCGCCTTAAAGCAAAACAACCGCGCAGCCATTCGTCTGTTCCTTGAGCAAGCCAAATGCCTAACAGACCTAAACCATAATGAACTCCAAACAGGTAGCTAAGTGAAACGGCGATTCCCCACATAGAAAGCATTCCGATGATGACAGGAAATCGGACATCCCCAGCAGATTTTAATGAACTCATCAAGACTATATTCATCGCTCTTCCTGGTTCAACAAACACAATGGCCCATAAAACAGGCAGACCTACAGCTATGATGCTCGAATCTTTTGTAAAAGACTCTAATATAGGGGATCCGATTAAGGCAATTACTAATGATGTAACGAGTGAGGCGACCATGGCAATTTTTAATGTCCGAATGCCGCGCTGAAGTGCACGGTTGAAGTGCCTACCGCCAATGTAGCGTGCTACTAGAAGCTGTGTGCCTTGAGCAATCGCTAACGTAAATAAAAAACAAACCATATTAATATTTAAAATGTAGACACGTGCGGCCAAAGAGGAAGTTCCCATTGAAACTACAAAACTAGTAATGATCAGCTGGGATAATTGATAGGACAAGTTCTCACCCGCTGAGGGAATACCAATGGATAGGAGTCCTTTTATGTCCTCTTTTTTCGCATGAAAAATATCTCGTATTTCTAGCTTTAAAGAAAGTCGGTTATAGACAAGATATATCAGTGCACAAACAGCATAAAATCTTGCTGCAACGATGGTCCAAGACACACCGGTTACACCTGTGATTGGTAAACCGAAAATCCCCGAAAGGGCCGCAATATTCCCCCCGATGCTTATCAGATCCATGGCGACAGTGACAAACATGGATTCTTTTGTATAGCCGTGACTACGTAAAACAGCACTTAATGCGAGTGAAATAGATTCAAAGAAGAGGGAGATCCCGCAAATCCGAACAAAAGTAAGCCCATAATCGAAAATTTTCCCGTGAATATCGAACAAGAGTAAAAGATGTTCTCCAAAAAGAAAGACGATGATGGAAATGGTGATACCGAACCAAAAATTGAGTCCAAATACTGAACGAGATAATTGTCTTGCATTCTTAAGCCGGCCTGCACCGAGGTTCTGGCTGATTAAGACGGTAGCTCCAATGGAGGTCACGGTGAAGACTAAGATAAAGATGTTTAATAGTTGGTTCGCTACTCCCACCCCTGCCGCTGCTGTATCCGAATAGTGGCTTAACATAAATGTTGCGATAATTCCCATACCCATATGAAGAGCCAGCTCAATAAAAAGTGGCCACGAAATACTAAACAGTGATTGTTCCTGAAACTTATTTGTGTGTTCTTTCAATGGTGCAATACTCCTTTATCCTATTAACTTAATAAAATATAATCTCCATTGTACACCTATTTGAGATTGAAGCCTAGGATAAATTCCATCTTATGTAATTGTGGGTGAAATAAGAATACCTACCGAATATTTAAACGGTTTACTTGAAAGTGCAAATAAGGAAATCGCGAATATAAACGCTTTAACCTAGATGAAAAATGTGTAAATGTGGGTTATGAAGAACAAACTTGGTTGTGCATCAAGATAAATGTCCTTCATCTGGGGGTTATGAAGGACTACGGTCGCATAGACAGACTCTATGAGCCCTAATTACCTTGAAGTAGAAGGATTACGGTCGCATAGAAGGGTTCTATGAGCCCGAATTGCTTGATGTAGAAGGATTACGGTCGCATAGAAGGGTTCTATGAGCCCGAATTCTTGAAGTAGAAGGATTACGGTCGCATAGAAGGGTTCTATGAGCCTGAATTGCTTGATGTAGAAGGGTTACGGTCGCATAGAAGGATTCTACGAGCCAAACTGCCTAATGGAGGAACAAAAACACCTTTCTTGCCCTCCACCTCTAGGCAATTATGTGAGCCTCTCACTGTAAACTCAAAATAAATGTAATTCACCTTACTTAATTTTTTTATTAGTCGAAACCATTGTTGACACTTTTACACAATTAAATGGACTTGACTGTTATGAAGGACAAAATTCAGTTGGATAACAAGGAAAATGTCCTTCATCCGGGTTATGAAGGACAAAATTCAGTTAGATAACAAGGAAAATGTCCTTCATCCAGGTTATGAAGGACAAAATTCAGTTGAATAACAAGGAAAATGTCCTTCATCCAGGTTATAAAGGACAAATCCTAATGTGGTTTTTCCTATGAATTAATTGACCAGAAAGTTTGTAAGTAAACCCATTACGATTATTTGCGGTAGGTATCATTTGTAGTGGCTGTATTACATAACACCTAAATATGCTACCTTCCCCATTTCATAGCTACCGATAATGTACAGCAGCTCATTGGGTTATTTTGATCTGCATGGGTGGTGAGGATGAAGTTAATTCCTGACGGTGTAAACTGCGTTATGACAGGGACTTTTAATCCGATAGACTTAATCATCGCATCCACTTCACTATGTTTCCCCTGCTGGGCGGCACTCATTATTTTATAGTCAAAGCCTGGATCGCTCAATCTATCAAGTAAAATACTTCCTTGTTCCATTAGTAAACGGAATGATTTGACGGATTTGATAAATATTTTTGTATCTACCGGAGGATAGCTCCGAAGATATAAAGAGTTTACTGTATAGGTGTGATAAGCAGGAATGGGAGGATAAACAGGATAATGAAAAGGGTTGTAATACATCTTAATACTCCTTCCATGAGTAAAAAACACAAGGCAATAGTACCCTATGAAAATTTCTTGGATTTGGTTACCGGCTATTTTAAGCTTTCGTGATACAAATCACCGAAAGACTTGTCTAATCCTGTTAAATTATAAATTGATTCGAAATATTCGTAAAATATAAAAGGGGGTTGAATGGTGAGGAATAAACACTTGGCACTTGTTGGAGTATTACTGACCTATTTTTTAATTGTATTTGGGGGATATGTAGCCTCCTCTAATTCTGGTATGGGGTGTGGACCTGAATGGCCAATGTGTAACGGTGAAGTTATTCCAGTGTTAAAGGGGGATACATTAATTGAATATCTGCATCGAGTCATTGGAGCAACCCTTGGTTTACTATCTGTCCTATTATTTTTTACTCTTATGAGGAAGAGAAATGGGCGAAAAGTACATCAGGTGGCATTTGCCATGTTAGTCCTCCTAGTGATTCAAGTCCTCCTTGGGGCAGTTGTTGTTGTCCTTGATTTGCCTTCTATTGTGATTTCCGTCCACTTAATCATCGCCATGCTCTTTCTTTTCTGTTTGATTTGGATTTGGAGACATCTGGAGGTTGAGGATAGAAAATACAAAGCATATTTAACGGAAGGGAATCTTAGGTCGGTCATTCGCCATTTAAATATGTTACTCATGCTCCTCTTGTGTACAATGGCTTTTGGTGCATATATTAAGCATCAAACCTATGGGTTGGCTTGTGGATGGCTAGGGTGTAGACAAACATTCTATCCAACGACTATACCAGAACTTCTCCAAACCATTCATCGTGGACTTGCCGTTGTTTCTACTCTGTATATTCTCTTACTTACGCTCTGGTCTTTTACAAAAGGATGGGGTAGGGGCATTCAAAAGAGACTTGTACTATGTACGTTGGCCGTTCTTTTTCAATTAGTTATTGGGGCCGTGGTAGTCATGACATTCTTGGATCTCTCATGGGCGGTCTTTCACCTGGCTATCGGAACCGGATTATTCGTTTTAGTTAGCGAGACAAGAGTGTATGTCGGGAATTCCTTTATGAAATCTAATAAGAGTGTTGCTCAAAGGAGAAGCTGGCATAGTGGTCGAAGAAGTCTGGAGGAATAAACAAACGAAAGCGGCTGTCAAATTGAATGACAGCCGCTTTTTGCTTTAATGAATTCTTATATTTCCACTAGAGACATCAAGGTTGATAGGGAATTTCCCAGACCCATGTTTTCCTTGGATACTGTGTTTACTTTGGTCTTTGGAGGTCAATGGGAAGTTACTAGAAATATTACCACTACTTACATCACCATCAATCGTAAAATCAGCATCATCCGGTAAATCAAGACTGACATCACCAGAACTAACATCGATAGTAATTGCATCTAACAGTTGATCGACTTGAATGCTGAGTCTTCCGGATGATACATCTGCCTCGATTGGTCCTGTATAGTGCTTAATTTCCAGGTTGCCAGAACTAATATCAAAGGAACCTGATTCCGCCTTTAGTGAATCAATGTTCACGTTTCCTGAAGAAACGTCCTGGACAAAATGTTTAACTACCAGATTAGTAAGGTTTAGGTTTCCAGAGCCAATATCAACGGTTAACTCATCTAATTTCAAAGGCTTATTTTTGGAAATGCCGGAGAAGTGTAAATTACCTGAGCCTAAATCGATACTCATATTGCGGTCATAATTTTCTGGTATATAGATTTTCAGTTCCTTCTTTTTGGAGAAAGGTGCCCAGTTAAACCAATCGAACCATTTGTTTTTAATCGAAACTTCAACCTTATCTCCTGAGTCGTTAACTGTTAGTTTTTCTTTTCCGTTATAAACGGCTTCTAAATCGTCACGGTCTTCCGGAATAATAGTGGTACTTACACTTGAAACATTGATTTCAATCAAGTCTGTATCATCGGTTATCGCGGCTTGAGTATTCTTGGTTTCTGCCTGAGACCAATCCATTTGGAATCCTTGATTGAAGACAATATATAATCCAGTAATAACTAATAGTAGTATTAAGATTCTTTTCATTTTTTTCCATCCCCTTTTTTACTTGCTTCTATATAAAGCATATGAAATCCTCTCGTCTTCCTCAATGAACCTGAGATTTATTTCTGTCTACGACTTAAGGCGTAATTCATTTTTTCGATTGCCGAAGGATTTTTTTCTCATGGAAAAGAATTTATGGTATTCTTTGTAAAGGGGGTGCACACAATGACAATCAAAAAAATGACACCAAAAGAACTACATGAAAAGTTGCTTGGAGATGACAAGACAGTCGTTCTCGATGTGCGTGCAGAAGAAAAATACAATGAATTTCATATAGAAGAAAGCCGGAATATCCCAAAGACGATTATTTTTGAAATGGAAGAAAAGGAAGGATATCCTCCATTATCATTACCACGAGACAGAGAAGTCATCGTAACCTGTACCACGGGGAATTCCGCAGCTAAATGTGCGAAGATTCTCGATGCTCACAATTACAACGTAACAGTTTTAGATGGTGGGCTTACAGCCTGGAAGGCCTATTTACATTCGTTGGAAGACAAATAGGAGAGCGTTATGCTGCATAAATTAAATAGACAACTAGAAAAAATCATGCCTTTAATTACTCCTGTGGGCGTTGTAACTGGGGTGATTTTTAGTGTCCATCTAACGGACTTTTCCTATCTGATTCCTTGGATCTTTGCCTTTATGACCTTCGTAGGGAGTTTAAGTTCTAATTTTCGCTCATTAAAAGAGGTTATGGCTCATCCCTTTCCCATTTTTATGGCGATGTTAATTTTACATGTTCTCATGCCAGCTTGGGCATGGGGAGTAGGCCATGTCGCCTTTTCTGGTGATGTTTACACCATTACAGGTCTCATTTTAGGTATGGTCATCCCAACAGGAGTGACGAGTTTCATTTGGGTTTCTATCTACAAAGGGAATATTCCTTTGGTTTTATCTCTTATTTTAATAGATACCTTGCTTTCCCCTATTATTGTTCCGCTTTCACTTTCCTTATTTATCGGTCAAAAAGTGGAAATGGACTTCTTGAACATAATGAAAGGGCTCCTAGGGATGGTTGTCATTCCATCCTTAATCGGAATGTTCCTGAATCAAGTAACAAAGGGGAAAATTAAAGAACAATTAGGTTCACGTCTTGCTCCATTTTCAAAAATATGCATCGGCATTGTGGTGATGCTAAACGGGGCAATTGTTGCTCCTTATTTAAAAGACATTAATTTGAAGCTTGTAGGTATAACGGTAACTGTCTTTTGCATTGCCTTCTCTGGATATTTATTTTCCTTCTTTTTGGGTAGGTTGATGAAGAAGGACAGGGATACAGTAGTTACTCTCACATTTACCGGTGGAATGAGGAATATCAGTGCTGGCGCAGTATTAGCTGTTTCCTTTTTCCCAGCTGCAGTGGCAGTACCTGTAGTTGTGGGGATGCTTTTTCAACAAGTTCTAGCTTCAACCAATGGATATTTCCTCGACCGGTATTATACTAGAAAGGTCGATAAACAAGAGTCATTAGTTTTATAAAATGAGTAGGTGTTTCTAAAAGATGAACGACATTATGAAAAAAGATAGCAGCCTTTTGTCAGGAGTGCAAGGCATCCAGTGGGCTGTCTTTATGTTAACGAATATCATTGCAGTCCCTGTTGTAGTAGGTGCAGCCTTTCACATGTCCCCTGCAGAAATTTCCACTTTCATGCAACGGATGCTGTTGGTTTCGGGGGCAGCAACATTGATCCAAGTGTTTATTGGGCACCGCCTTCCTGTAGTTGAAGGAGCTGCTGGAATGTGGTGGGCAATCTTTATTTTGCTGGGGACCATGAGTAGACCTGGAGGCCAGGGGCTTTTACTACAACAGCTTGAAATGGGTCTTATTATTGCTGGTTTATTTTTAGCAATCGTAAGCTTCTTGCCTATTATTGAAAAAATACGGTTATTATTCACCCCAATAGTCACAGGGGTTTATTTAATTCTTCTTGTAAGCCAGTTGAGTGGTTCGTTTTTTAAAAGTATCCTTGGAATTACAGCGACCGGTCAACTCAATGGAAAGATCACACTGATTTGTTTAGTTGAAATTATCATTATCCTTCTGTTTTCATTAAGAGCAAAAGGGATTTGGAAAAGCATGGGGCCGCTCGTTGGAATTATGGTCGGTTGGAGCCTCTTTCATTTCTTTGGTTTACTCCATACTGGTCAAGTCTATGAACCTAGTAGCTGGTTTGCTTTGCCGCATGTTTTCAGCTGGGGAGCTCCAAAGTTTGATGTAGGGATCGTACTAACCTCTGTGATTACTTCGATTGTGTTAATCTCGAATGTGATTGCCAGTATTTTAGTAGTGGGAATTGCTCTTGAAAAAGAGATCCAGCCTAAGCAGTATCAAAAGGGAATCTTCGGTAATGGAGTAAACTTGCTTGTTTCGGGAATATTTTCAGTTGTTGGGGTTGTACCTTTGTCTGTTTCAGCTGGGTTTATTACTACAACAGGGATTAAAGCAAAACGCCCGCTGGTGATTGGGGCAATAGTTATTATGGTTATTGGATTCTTTCCTTATATAGGAGAATTTTTATCTACTCTACCATTAGAGGTTGCTTACGCTTCCTTGTTCATTCCATTCTCTCAGATGATGGGGTTTGGAATTCGTGACTTAATGGGTCAGGAGCCATCTTCACGAAATTTATTAGTGATTGGACTTTCGTTGATGGTCGGAATTGGGATGATGTTCATGTCACCTGCTGCCTTCGAAAGCGTCGCGCCATGGCTTCGAAACATCATTGCGAATGGTTTGCTCGTTGGATTGATGTTTTGTTTGTTGCTGGAACATGTAGTATTTCGGGAGAAGAAGGTTCATAACCTCAATGAAAAAGCCAGTCGATAAGACTGGCTTTTTACATGGATGCATCGATGGGAATATGCTTAAAATTTGAAACCTGAAACAATCCTTGGTCTGTCAATTTGAGTTCAGGTATGACGGGAAGCGCCAAGAAGGAAAGAGTCAAAAATGGATTAAATTCACCGCTTGCCCCTAATTTTTTCAACGCAAGATTGATCTCATTTAGTTTAGAATAAACCTCCTGATAGGGACGATCAGACATTAACCCAGCAATCGGAAGCTCCAAAGAGGCAATAACTACACCCTGATAAACAACAATCATACCGCCTTGCATTTCCTTAAGAGTATTAGCTGCGACAACCATATCATGATCATTGGTACCTGCGATGATAAGATTGTGAGAATCATGGGCTATGGTTGTAGCGATTGCCCCGTTTTTTAAGCCTAATCCTTTCACGATACCTAAGCCAATCTCTTTGGTCAGATGATGACGTTCAATCACAGCTAACTTTAAGTGGTCATTAGGAATAGAAGTTTGGAAAGTGCCTCGTTCACAGGTTTCCACTTCCTCAATTACATGGCGTGTAACGAGATTATTGGGGATAATCTCAATAACATTGGCTTTCTTACTTAATAAAGGGATATCAAAGCTCTGTTCAGTAATTTCATGAAAACGGACAGAATTCCTTAGTAGCTCCGTTCGTGTTACACTCTTATTTTCTGCCTTATTTAAAAATACCCCATTTTCAATAACGGGATTCCCATCCTTATAGACATCTACAATCTTAAACCTTTCAAGGTCCTCGAAAAGGATAAAATCTGCTTTGTATCCGGGGGCAATGGCTCCTTTTTCAGCAAGCCCAAAGCACTCGGCGGCATTAATCGTCGCCATTTGGATGGCGGTAAGAGGAGAGAGACCTGAGGCAATGGCCAGTCGTACATTGTGATCAATACTACCTTCACAAATCAAGTCATCTAAATGCTTATCATCTGTCACAAACAAACAGCGGCGAGCATTCCGTTCATTCACAATGGGAATTAACTGCTGTAAATCCTTCGCCACGGTGCCTTCGCGAATCATTAGGTACATTCCTCTAGTAAGGCGCTCTTTTGCTTCTGTTGCAGTTGTACTTTCATGATCTGTACGTATGCCAGCAGACATATACACATTCAGGTCACTCGCACTTAATCCAGCTGCATGACCATCGATTTTTTTTCCGGTATGCTTACTATCACAGATTTTTGAAAGCATGTCAGGATCAGCTTGTAATACGGCGGTGAAATTCATTACTTCTGCTAAACCGAGCACACGGGGTTGTTGATAAAAAGGTCTTAAGTCCTCGGCTCTTAAATTGGCACCTGCATGCTCGAATGCAGTGGCTGGCACACAGGATGGAAGCATAAAGTAAAAGTCAAAAGGAAGGTTTTCGGAAGAATCTAGCATATATTGTATTCCTGTTACACCGCACACATTGGCGATTTCATGAGGATCGGCAATTACGGTGGTTACCCCGTGCTGAAGGAGAACTTTGGCAAATTCACTGGCAGTCACCATAGATGACTCAATATGAACATGGCCGTCAATGAAAGCAGGTGAAACATAAGAGCCATTTGCATCGATTGTATGGTTCCCTTCGTATTGTCCAATCCCTGCAAAATAGCCATCAACAATAGCGATATCAGCTTCAATAATTTCACCATTGAACACATCAATGATTTTCCCATTTTTAATGACCGTATCTGCAGGTTCTTTCCCAGATGCAACAGAGATTCTTCTTGCTAACTGATTTCTCTCCATCTTCAACATCCTTTTTTGTAAAATTAGTATTCTATTTTGTTAGTAGCAATTTCCCATGTCCTAAAGGGTAGATCACCTCGGTCAGGGAAAATTTGTTTCATGGGAATTTTCCTGTCCTCTTGTGGGAGGGCTAGTTGGTCATATATAAATTGATCATCAAACCCAATCTTCGCTGCATCTTGCTTGGTGCATGCGTAATACACAGCCTTTGGGCGGGCCCAATAAATGGCTCCAATACACATTGGGCAGGGTTCACAGCTTGTGTATATTTCACAATCATCAAGCTGAAAAGTATTTAAATTCCGACAAGCCTCACGAATTGCCTGTACCTCAGCGTGTGCGGTAGGATCGTTCGAGGCTGTTACTTCGTTCTGTCCTGTTCCGATAATCTTTCCGTCTTTTACAACAATCGCTCCAAACGGTCCACCATGGCTGGTCGTTACATTAGTAAGAGCGAGTTCAATAGCCTTTTCCATTAAGTGAAAGTCCGACATAATAACCTCTCCGATCTAGAACTATGCATTCGTATTTACAAGAGTATTTATGAAAGCAATGATTGTATCTTATAATAATCCTCAAGAGTAGGAATGGAACTTTTCCTATCTAACTTGAATTACATTATTCTATAACAATCACATAAATTCTCTGATGTTGTGAGGTTATCTAACAGACTTTTTTGAAATTAGGTTTTTGTTTGAAGTATAATAGAAATTATTAACGATTATGCCTATTTAAGGAGGATTCTTATGAGCAAGCTTTTCGTCGATAAAACGATTGAAATAACTGCCCCTGCAGCAAAAGTCTGGGAAGTTCTAACGATCAGTGATAAAAATGCCGAGTGGGCGAAAGAATTCTCAAGTGGCGGACCAGAGTTTCACCTTGAATCGACTTGGGAACAAGAAAGTCCAGTCCTTTGGAAAGGCCAAGACGGGACTGTTATCGTGGAAGGTAATGTAACAGCTGTGGAGCCAAACAAGCTGCTTCGCTTTACGGTATTTGACGTTCGAAGTCCGGAGCGGCCGGCTGTGACAGAGGAAGACGGGATTACTTTTCGACTGATGGAGGAGGCTGGTAAGACAACCCTTCATGTTTTACAAGGGGATTTCTCTGTGATGACGGATGGAGAGAAATATCGAGATTTAAGTGCAGATATTTGGGACAAGGTACTGCCAAAGGTAAAAGTGATGGCGGAGCTAACTAACTAAGCTCCCATGAAAAACTAAATTTTATTTGAGCTAGGATATTTTCCACCTAGCTCTTTTTGATATGATAAAATTTTATAAAAAGCACGCGCGAGGAGACTATTCTAAATGAATATTATCGATTTACATTGTGACGCATTAATGAAACTTCAGGAAGCAAAAGGGGCCCTTCGATTTGCAGATGCACCGGAATTACACACCAATAAAACCCGACTACAGCAAGGGCAAATTAAGGTTCAGTGCTTTGCGATTTTTATTGAACCTGATATAAAGGGCGACCAGAAATTTCAGGTTGTCCTTGAACAAATTGATTATTTTTACAAGGAAGTGCTTGGGCGAAATCCAGATATGGTCCACATCAAAGAATGGTCTGATTTTGACCGGTTAAAAATTGGCCAAATTGGTGCGATGCTGACACTGGAAGGCGTAGATGCTATTGGCAACGATTTAGCGAAACTACATATCCTTTACCAGTTAGGAGTTCGTTCGGTGGGATTGACCTGGAACCAGGCAAACCTGGCTGCAGACGGTGCAGGTGAACCACGTGGTGCAGGGCTCACTCTTTTCGGAAAAGAAATTGTAGAGTTTAATAACGAGCATCAAATCCTGACAGATGTTTCCCATTTAAGTGATAAGGGGATTTGGGAGGTTATTGAGCTAGCCAAGTATCCCATTGCGAGCCATTCTAATGCAAGAGCACTTTGCCATCACCCACGTAACTTAACAGATGATCAAGCGAAAGCGATGTTTGCTAAGGGTGGACTCATTCATGTGGTGTACCATCCACCGTTTGTAAAAGAATCTGGAGAGGTGAAAATTACTGACCTGGTGAAGCATATTGATCACTTTTGCTCGTTAGGCGGGGTGAAGCAAATTGGTTTAGGTTCTGATTTTGATGGAATCTCTACGTTTATTACTAACCTAGAAGATGCCTCTAAGAGCCAAAATCTGATTAATGAACTATTAAAGCACTTTAATGAGGATGAAGTGAAGGGCTTTGCTTATGAAAACTTCCTTAACCACCGCCCTGGGAGTAACCGATGAAGGTAAGGAAGGCTGGCATGGCTGTTGGGAAACTGCCAACGGGTGTAAAAAACTGCATTACTGATGTAGAAGGAGTCCTAGTTGGTCATGTGACGTTGGATTACCCACTTGACGAGAGTGGGGCAGAATATGCCTGTACGGGAGTAACAGCTATTTTACCGCATAACGGAAATTTGTTTAAGGAAAAGGTAACAGCAGCTAGTTACGTCATTAATGGTTTTGGGAAAACGACTGGACTTGTGCAGGTGAATGAATTAGGTGTCCTCGAATCGCCCATCATGTTAACGAATACCTTTGCGGTACCTGCTGTAACGCAGGGAGTGCTGGAGTACATGCTTAGTGAGAATCCTGAAATTGGCGACACCACAGGGACCATAAACATTGTGGTTGGTGAATGCAATGATAGCTACCTGAATTCTATAAGGCGTTTTCCAGTGAAACCAGAGCATGCAATTGAAGCAATCAAGAATGCAACTTCTGACCAGGCAGGAGAAGGAGCCGTTGGAGCAGGGAAGGGCATGGTGTGCTTTGGCTACAAAGGAGGAATTGGTTCGTCCTCCCGTATCGTTGGCGAGTACACGGTCGGATGCCATGTTTTAAGTAACTTTGGAAAAAAAGAAGAGCTACAGAGTTATCGCTATGCTGGCGGAGAAGGAGTATCTGAAACTTCGGATGGTTCCATTATCATTATATTGGCCACAGATGCTCCGCTAAGTGACCGGCAATTACAACGGCTAGCCAAACGATGCGGGATTGGTCTTGGTCGTACAGGCAGTCATTTTAGTCATGGCAGTGGTGATATTGTCATTGCTTTTTCAACTGCACAAAAAATAGCTCATTTTTCAGAGGATGTTCTTGAAAAACGAGTCCAGCTTCGTGAGGAACATCCGATTATGAATCAACTATTTATGGCTGCTGCCGAAGCTGCAGAGGAAGCCATCCTAAATTCACTGTCTCAAGCTGTCACTACAAAAGGGAGATTGGGACGAGTGGTCAATCAGGTTAATTTTTCAATAGAGGAGTAGTAACTTTGTATCTTACTATAAAGGAAACAGCAGAATATCTAGAGATGCCAGAGGCAAACGTTAAAGGTCTCATTCAACAAAAGAAAATACGCGCCGTTTTTGATGGGGAGCAGTACCTGATCAACAAAGACCAATTCAGCACCCATCTAAAACAATTGGAAAAATACAAGGAGCTAATTGAAGAAATCCTAAACGAACCTATCCCAGAAAGTATCGACGTCAAAGACGAGGATTAGGTGTCAGGCACCATCCGTGGACACTGTCCGTCTTGAGAGGACAATTTTGTCATTGAGAATTTAATGAGGTGGTAGGATGAGTAATATTTTACTTAAGAGGGTTTATGAACCGTATGATGATATGGATGGCTGTCGGATATTAATTGACCGGCTGTGGCCTAGGGGTATATCTAAAGAAGGGGCGAGATTATCGCATTGGTTTAAGGATATCGCTCCAAGCAATGAGCTGCGGAAATGGTTTTGTCATAAGCCAGAATTGTTTGATGAGTTTCGAAAGCAATACCTTAATGAACTTCAGTCTGATGAACAAAAGCAGCAGATGATTGAGCAAATCATTGATTTAAGTACGAAAGATAGTGTTACACTTCTGTATGGTGCAAAGGATCCTGTTTATAATCATGGAGTAGTTTTGTACGAAGAATTAAGTAGAATTATTGGATCATGATAAACAAACAATAAGAGGTGCCATTCGCATCTCTTTATTTTTTAAGCTCTTTTCGTAAACTTTATTGCTCTCTGTACTTTTTTATTCCTGATTCAATGGCAAGTTTGGACAGAGCAAAAACCAGCGAAACACTGTCAGAAGGTAAGGCAACTTCGGACAGTGTTGGCGGAATAAACAGAAACACTGTCAAAAGACAAGACAACTTCGGACAGAGTTGGCGGAAACCAGAGAAACACTGTCAGAAGGTAAGGCAACTTCGGACAGAGCTGGCGGAAAACAGCAAAGCACTGTCAGAAGGTAAGGTAACTTCTGACAGTGTTAGCGGAAACCAGAGAAACACTGTCAGAAGGTAAGGCAACTTCGGACAGTGTTGGCGGAAAAAAGAGAAACATTGTCAGAAGGTAAGGAAACTTCTGACAGTGTTAGCAGAAACCAGAGAAACATTGTCAGAAGGTAAGGGCAACTTCGGACAGAGTTGGCGGAAAAAAGAGAAACATTGTCAGAAGGTAAGGCAACTTAGTCAAGTCCATTTAATTGTGTAAAAGTGTCAACAATGTTTTCGCTTGTAAAAAAAGAATGAGTATAGTGAACTAC
>NZ_JBDGJV010000020.1:0-79024 GCF_057656715.1 Neobacillus sp. Soil_C_43 | reverse complement strand
TCTTTTCGAATGTAAATTTGGTCATAAAAACACCCCGTAAATGTTAGTTTGGTGTCTAACATTTACGGGGCAGATCAGTTTAGGGGGCTTTTTATTATGGATAAGGACTTCTATTGGGAAATTTTTCTTGTTCGAGAGAATTCAGATGTGAAAAAGGGAAAATTGCATTATCCAGCCCTATTATTTAGTCTAGTTTTATTATTTCTGTTAAATGAACCAATTTAATATTACGTATGATTCCGACTTCCTTAATCCCGAAATGGAAATAAAGGTTATAACATTCATTAAATGACAATATTCCCAATTATAATTAAAGCGGTTCAATCCATTAGAAAAAGATTGAACCGTTTATTTTTATGCTTGGAATTCTATTAATAAGCTTAAAAACTAAAAAATTAAATAAATAAAATTATTTTTAAAATCCAATCATTATTTTTAAAATTCGGGATATTAATTAGTATACCAGTTGTATTCAAGTGGAATTCAACCTGTATATAAGCAGCATTATTGTTTTTGGAGGTGGAGAATTATTAAAGTTTCTAATAAACCCCAGTTAAAAGATATAGCCTATATGAAAATCAAAGAAATTATTGTAAAAGGGGAGGAGGAATTTACATCTGAAAGCAGCTTAGTAAATTTATTAAGTATGAGTAGAACCCCAATAAGAGAAGCTTTACACCGTTTAGAGAATGAAGGATTCTTAAAGATTTTTTCTAATCAAGGTATATTTTTTACTATACCAACTGTGGAAGAACGAAATGAGTTATTTGATTTAAGGATTGCAATTGAGACTCATGCAATTAAACAAGTAAGAGTATTCACAAACGAGAATATATCTTACCTTAAAGAAAATATTAAAAATCAACATATTGCATTTGAAAATAAAGATTATCAGGAATTTAATGAATTAGATATGGATTTTCACCAGTATTTATTGGAGGTAAATGGGAACTCTCATTTTTTAAAAGTCTATAAAAATTGCAGGGAAAGACTAATGACAATACGAAGTGCAAAGTACTTATTAAGTTCACGTTCTGATGTCCTAAAGGAACTGATAGATGATCATAAAGATATCTTAGAAAATTTAAATAAAAGTTCAAACCATTTAAGTGCAAAAATTCTTGAAAAACATATAAACAAAGGGAAAACAAATTTTTCATAAATTCTACTATAAAGGAGACAAACAATATGACTTCAGTATTTTTAAAAAATATGAGCTGGAAAAATTTCTATACATTAAAAGAAAACACGAATTTGGTGATTATCCCAACAGGTGCCTTTGAGGTTTATGGTCAACATTTGCCACTTGGCTCAGATACGCTAGTTGCTGTTAAAATTTCTGAAATGATTGCTGAGAAAGTAGGGGGCATAGTAGGTCCAACAATGGAAGTGGGAGATTCATCAATGCTTGATGATTTTCCAGGAACGATAACTATTCGCCCAGAGAGCTTTAAAAATTATTTGTGGGATATTTTAGTTAGTTTGAAAAAATGGGGATTTAAAGATTTTTTATTTATTAATAACCACCTCGGAAATGTTCCTATTATTGATCAACTTTCTCGTGATTTACAAAGAGACGATCAAATGAGGTGTGCACAAATTGATTTTTGGAGATTTGTTCAATCAGTAGATGAAGGGATCGTTGAAACAAAAGTTCCTCATGGACACGCAAGTGAAGTAGGTACGTCTATATTACTATACTTATATCCAGATTACTGTGATATGAATTTGGTTGTTGATGAACATCCAACAACATCGAACGCTTTTCCAGATGTAATTCAATATATAAAATACGGTGACCTGAGTAAATCCGGTACGATCGGTGATGCGACTGCCGGAACACCAGAGAAAGGAAAAAAACTTGTTGATAGATCAGTAGATCGTATCGTTCAATTTTTAGAAGAAAGTTGGGGATATGGTGAAAAAAATTGAAAAAGTACTGGGAATCATTTCAGCAATTTTGCTAGTAATTTTAGCCCTGATAGTTACCCTTCAAATATTCGCAAGAGTATTGACGATATCTGTTCCATGGTCAGAAGAACTAGCAAGGCAAGCATTGATTTGCCTTACATTCTTAGGGGGAGCACTTGCCTACTATCGAGGAGGGGAGCTTAAGATTACGTTATTAATAGACATATTTCCACCAGCCTTGCGTAAATGGAATGATTTAATCATATCCATCCTTTCAATAGCTATTACAATAGTTGTAGTCTTCAGTGGTATAAAATTTTTAGGGGACATCTGGGGTTCTCCTACAGTAGCGTTACAGTTAAACAAGGGGATTTTTTTCATTACAATTCCAACTAGTTTTTTACTAATACTTATCAAGTTATATAAAAATTTAATAGGAGTTGTTAAACCTAAAGAGCTGTAGGAAGGAGGGATGGAATGTTAGTCATTCTTTTTATATCACTTTTTGTATTATTGCTTTTGGGAATGGATATTTCTCTTGTCATGTTAAGTAGTGCAGCGATCGTTGTATTCTTTAGTCAATACAGTGATTTTCCTTTATTAATTGAAACTGTTTCCCAGCATCTTTTTAGTGGAGTAGATAACTTTAGCTTTACAGCCATTCCATTATTCATTCTTGCTGGAGAAATTATGAATAGAGGATTGATTACTGACAAACTAGTGAAATTCTCTCAAACTTTCTTGGGGCATATTCCAGGTGGTGTAGCACAGACGGGTGTAGGACTAAATGTAGTCATGGCCGGTATGTCAGGTTCTGCGGTTGCGGACTGTGCTTCAACTGGAAGCATATTAATCCCTGCTATGGAAAAGGATGGATATAAACCTGAACGTGCAGCGGCTATTATCGCAAGTGCATCGACTATTGCACCCGTTTTTCCACCAAGTATACCGATGATTATTATAGGATCGATTGCAGGCATATCGGTGGGTAAACTTTTCTTGGCGGGGATCGTGCCAGGCTTATTAATGGGAATAACCATCATGGTCTATATCTATTTTCACGCCAAAAAGACAAAAATGGAGTTGAAACTAAAATCCACATTTAAAGAAAAGGTTTCAGCTACAAAAAGTGCGTTTCTAGCATTATTGCTTCCAATAATAATCATCGGAAGTATTTTAACTGGGATCGCAAGTCCTACTGAATCAGCAGTTCTTGGAGTTCTTTATGCACTCTTTGTAACAGTCTTTGTATACCGCTCGCTGACTCTTAAAGGTTTATACCAAACGTTAATCGAAGCTTCCGTATCCTCTGGAACGATTTTGATTGTCTCAGCAAGTGGTGTTCTTTTTGGTTGGCTGGCAACCTATTACAATTTAGGTAATCTTGTAAAGAGCATCCTATTTTCAATCAGTGATAACGTTTTTGTTATTTTGATTGTTGTAAACATAATGCTACTCCTATTAGGAATGGTATTAGAAGCAATCCCAATTATTCTATTATCTGTACCAGTTTTGCTTCCAATATTAGGGGACTTAGGAATAGATCCTGTGCAAGCCTCTATTATCATGGTTGTGAATTTAATGATCGGACTCATTACACCGCCTGTTGGCTTACATCTATTTATTACTTCCTCGATTGCAAAAGTACCAATAACAGCAGTAATTAAAGAATCAATTCCATTTGTTTTCGTACTAATGATTGTATTAATTCTTGTTACCTTTGTCCCGAGTATTTCACTATTTGTACCAAGTTTATTTAATTAACTGAAAGTAAGGGAGCTGAGAGTAATGAAGATCATTCGAAATGTAATTGTATTGTTCATGCTTCTTGGATTAATTGCTGGCTGTGGTAATAAAGCAAATACTAGTTCTGAAACAAATTCAGAAAAAAATAAATCTATTAAATTTAGGTCTGCAGATGTGGTTGATATAAATAGCCCTTATACAAAAGGAATGCAAAAATACGCAGATGAACTTAAAACTGCAACCGATGGGAAATTTTCACTTGAACACTTCCCTGCTGGGCAATTAGGTTCAGATGCAGAAATTTTTGAATCTGTAAAACAAGGAAGTATTGATTTCGCCCTCCAAGGTGCGATTCCAGGTAGTAAAGTCGCAGGTGCATTTTATATTCCCTACTTATTTGAAGATGCGGATCATTTAAAGAAAGTTATTTTTGGTAGTACGGGGGAGAAGATTAAAAAGTTAATTGAAAAAGAAACAGGCGTAAAAGTAATCGGGTTTGTTCCTTTTGCAGCTAGGATGTTGACTACCAAAGGTGTAGAAGTAAAAACACCAGATGATTTGAAAGGGTTAAAAATCCGTGTTCCTGAGACACCAGCAGTAGTAGAAGGATGGAAACAATTAGGTGCAAGCCCAACTCCAATTTCATTTACTGAATTATTTACCTCACTACAAACTGGTGTGGTTGATGGTCAAGAGAACCCGTATGAAATTATTTTAAATAATAGTTTTTATGAAGTTCAAGATACATTAAATGAAACATATCATAACTTCCCTGTCCGTACACTCATTATGAATAAGAAAAAATATGATTCATTATCTCAAGATGAGAAAAAGATTCTAGAAGAAAAATGGATTGAAATAGCGAAATATATTGATCATTTATATTCCGAAAAGGAATCGGATTATAAGCAACAATTGAAAGAAAAGGGGATGAAATTCGTAAAGACAGATATTAGTAGCTTTAAAGATAAATCACGTGAAACAACGAAAAAGTTGGCAACTGAGATTTTTGGTGAAGAAATTTATAAGGAAATCGAATCGCTAGGTAAATAAATTTATATCCAGGTGGTGTTTTAATATGTTAGTATCGGCTGTTCAATTAAATTCCAAACAAAATAAGGAAGAGAATATAGCAAAGGCAATTTATTTTATTGAAAAAGCTGCTGCTGCAGGTGCAAAGCTAATTGTACTACCTGAATACATGAATTACATTAGCAGTAAAAGCGAAGCCCTAGAATATGCAGAAACAATTCCTGGGCCAACTACTGATCGATTAATGAAAATAGCAAAGGAACTGAATGTATTTATTCATTGTGGTAGTATGTTAGAACGCTACAATAATGAGCAAGCCTTTAACACAAGTGTTTTAATTAATGATCAAGGAGAAATGGAAGCAAAATATCGAAAAATACATTTGTTTGATATCAATGTTGAAGGGGTAGCTTCATATAGAGAGTCCAATTTGATTAAAGCTGGGGAAGAGATAGTCACTGCAGATACTACTGTTGGCAAAATTGGATTTAGTATTTGTTATGATCTTAGATTTCCTGAATTGTACCGAAAATTAATGCTCCAAGGCTCTGAAATCATTGTTGTTCCAGCAGCATTTAATCAAAGAACTGGTATTCATCACTGGGAAACACTTCTAAAAGCTAGAGCAATAGAAAATCAATGTTATATTATAGCTGCAGGACAAATAGGCTCATTTGAAGAAGGTCAAACTACCTTTGGAAGTTCAATGATTATTGATCCTTGGGGAATCGTTATAGCTAGAGCATCTGATGATGAGGGTTTTATTGTTGCTGAGGTAAATAAGGAATATATTAATAAATTAAGACAGCAGCTTCCATGTCTAAATAACCGTAAACCGGAAATTTATTAATACCCCAATTCCGTTTTTACATTCGAAAAGCGGTTCATTCTATTAAACTAGAATGAACTGCTTTTTTAGTTTATTTCCAGCCGTATTATCTATGGAATATCCATTAATTCTGTTATATGTACCAATTCAATTGTATATAAGCTTCCGACTTCCTTAATCTCGCAATAACCTGAAGTATACTTATAAAGAATTACATATCTCTTGCCATTGTAAAAAACATGCGAATTGTTCTCCATTATTAGTCTCCACCCTTCAACTTTTTCTGTTTCAATATATTAGAAGGATATGAAAAGTATGTTACTTTTTTAGAGAAACGATCGAAAAAAGAAAGAAATTGACGTAACGGATTTAATATAGGATTAAAGAAATATTTAATAAACATAGTGTTTTCCTAAAATGTAAACGCATACATTTATTAATAAGCACTGGAGGTGATGTAATTGATCTATCCTTATGGTAAAGATTATATCCAATACTTGAATGATGAAGGATATTCTAGAATCACCTATGAACAATGGAAAAATAAAATTAGTAAGCAAGAATTAGGTAAAGGGAAAAATGGTAAAGACCAGATTCACTCTGGTCCGAAGAACAAGTAGGAAGCGCCAATAGGCGTTTTTTTTATTTTTTCGGAATTGACAATTCCTACAAGAAATAAAGTTAGTAGTTTAATAATTAAAGCTAATTTCAATCATTTAGATAATATCCTATAAATTCTAATTTCTTAGTTGTTTCAAGTTGGATGACTTCTCCATTCTCCAATTGGACCTTTTTCGAAAATAGGGGACCATCATATACGAATGTATGGTATTCACCTGACTCTCCCATTGGGCAAATAGTAGTCCTTTGTACGTCTTGGAGGAAGGATTCATCAATGCTTCTGCCAAGCCATGTCTCATCTAGTACATCCTCTCTTACACGAACAATAATTGCTTTATAACCAGATTGGACAAAATTTCTCAGGAGTTTCAGTGCATCTTCTTTTTGCGACCAAAGGGGATACAATGACTCCACACTTGCAGCGTCAGCTACTTTTTCGCCCCAAGCACGGTGTTCATCTAAATATAAATCTCCATAAGCAATACCTGTAATCTTATTTAGTTTCTTTAAGGTTTGAAGAGCCGTAACAAATTGATCTGTATAAGTGTCATAGGAGCATTCGATAAAGTGAACAGGTATACCAAGAGCTTCTCCTTGTAATCTAATCATTTCTGTTCGCTCACCATGGCCAAATGTGCGAGCAAGTTCTTTGGGAACAGTTGTAACTAGGCAAGCAACCTCATATCCTTTCTGAAAAAGAGTATCCAAAACCATACAACAATCTTTCCCACCACTCCAAGATAATGCAATTCGTTTCTTCATGATAGATCACCCTAACTTGCTATTTTGTAGTTTGTAATATTGATAGTTTAGCATAAAAAGTCCTCCTTACTTTTTTGAGGACAAACAGCAATGATTATTAATGTATATTTATGAATATAAATTGGACTTATTATTAAAAATAACCTTCGTATTATAGGTTCGGATTGAAAACGCTTACTTAAAAAATGGTATAAATATTCAAAAAATATACTTAAAAAAGATTGTCAAACTATCTTTTTTTAACTATAATCATAGTATTAATTAATGATGTCATAAAATCTAACATGAAAATGAGAGGTAATGTAACGTGGCTAAAACACTTATTTCAGAAACACCTGTAGGTGTAACAACTTTAGAACAAATTAAAGAAACGATCAAAGAAAAAAGCGTTGAACTATTACATTTGCAATTCGTTGATATTGAAGGGATTCTAAAGCATATCACTGTTACAAGTGAGCAATTAGAAGATGTAGTAAAAGGTAAAATGATGTTTGATGGCTCCTCAATTAAAGGTTTTTCACCTATAAATAAATCAGACCTTTACCTTCAACCAGATCTAGCCACGTTTGCTGTTCTACCTTGGACAGTTGAATCGGGTTATGCGGAAGGTCGATTCTTATGCTCTATTAACAATCCAGACGGAACACCTTTTGATGGAGATACAAGAAATGTTCTAAAGAAAACGGTAGATCGAGCGGCTGATCATGGTTATACCATTTCAGTTGGCCCTGAATTAGAGTTTTTTCTTTTTAAAACGGATGAAGATGGGTATGCAACGCAAGAAATCAGTGATAAGGCAGGCTATTTCGAACCTTCACCACATGATTTGGGCGAACGCGTTCGTTTAGAAATTTACCGTGCGTTAAAAGCAATGGGCTTTACCATTGAGGCATCTCACCACGAAGTAGCGGAAGGGCAGCATGAAATTAACTTTAAATATGCAGATGTTCTTACGGCAGCAGACCTTGCAACTACATATAAATGGGTCGTAAAGACCGTTGCGAAGAAATTCGGATTACATGCTACATTTATGCCGAAACCAGTTTTTGGAATTAATGGCTCTGGTATGCATGTTAATATGTCTTTCTTTGAAGAAAGCGAAAATGCATTCTATGATCCTTCAGATGAGTTACAATTATCGGAAAAAGCATATCAGTTTATTGCAGGTGTACTAGAAAGTGTAAAGAGCTTTACAGCAGTAACAAATCCGCTAGTAAACTCTTATAAGCGTTTAGTACCTGGTTATGAAGCTCCTTGTTATATCGCATGGTCTGCTTCAAACCGCTCAGCGCTTATTCGTATTCCAGCAAAGAAAGGTCTAGCTACACGTGTTGAATTACGCTGTCCAGATCCTTCATCAAACCCTTACTTAACATTTGCAGTCATTGCTTCTGCAGGGTTGGATGGAATTGAAAAAGGATTACAAGCACCAGCTCCAATTAATGAAGATATCTTCCACATGACAGAGGAAGAAAGAGCATTCCTAGGCATTGATAACCTGCCAGGAAGTTTAGCTGATGCATTAAAAGCATTAGAATCAGGAGAGATCGCTTCAAAAACATTAGGTCAGCACGTCTATAGTGAGTATGTTTCTATGAAGAAAGCGGAATGGGATAGTTACCGTACAGCAGTTCATGCGTGGGAAATTGATAACTATCATACTAAATTCTAAATAAAAAAGCAGGGCAGTTCAGGCTGAACGATAGACTTTTTGTCAACAGCCTCAGTGTCCCTGCTTTTTTTAATTGACTATGCTAAAGGTCGATGTTGATTTTATAACTTGTTGATTATATTGAAAATCGACATCCTAGTTAAAAATGATTACTTTTAATAAGTCGAATTTTCGGAAAAAGATTGACTCCGTACAACAACCGTGATATAAACACAATAAGATATTTTAGTACGTAAAAGCGTAAAAGGTAAATTGATAAAAATGGGACAAACAGGGGGATTAATTATCATGGAACAACATACCAAAATTTTAGACTGTACTATTCGTGACGGAGGCTTAGTTAACAATTGGGATTTCAGCGTTGAATTTGTTCAAGACTTGTATAATGGTTTAAGTGAAGCGGGAGTGGAATACATGGAGATTGGCTACAAGAATTCTCCTAAGCTTCTTAAAGCAACTGAACCCAATCCATGGAGATTTCTTGATGATAACTTTCTCAAAGAAATTATTCCTGTGAAAAAGTTCACGAAGCTATCAGCTCTTGTCGATATTGGACGGGTTGATCCCAATGACATACTACCCCGTGAGCATAGTGTTTTAGACATGATTCGAGTTGCTTGCTATATTCGAGAAGTAGATAAGGGCTTAGAGCTTGTACAAATGTTTCATGATTTGGGATATGAAACTTCACTAAACATTATGGCTTTATCAAGTGTCCCTGAGCAACAGCTTATTAAAGCGTTTGAATTGGTGAAGGAAAGTCCTGTTGATGTAGTATATATCGTTGATTCTTTTGGAAGCTTGGACCCTATTGATATTGAGCACCAAGTAAAAAAGTTCAAAGCGATGGTACCTAACAAACAGCTTGGAATTCATACACATAACAACATGCAGTTAGCGTTCGCTAATACATTAACTGCAATCCGAAATGGGGTTACCTTTCTTGATTCTTCTGTTTATGGCATGGGGCGTGCGGCTGGTAACTGTAACACTGAGCTGCTCGTTAGCTACATCCAGAAATCAAGCTATGAGATTAAACCAGTTCTTGGCGTAATTGAAAAGCACATGCTTGAAATGCGTCAAAAGTGGGAATGGGGCTATATCATTCCTTATATGATTTCTGGTGTACTTAATGAACATCCACGTGTCGCCATGGCTTATCGTGATAGTACCGATCGTGATAAGTTTGTAGATTTTTATGACAAAGTGACATCGCCTGAAGTATCTGTGGCAACAGCTACGAAATAGGTCAGCCTGTAAAGAACTCTTTTCAATGTGGGTAAAGCACAAAGATATACTATCAAAAACGTCCTTTGGGGCGTTTTTTAAATCACCCATGTGAACAATTTCACAAAATGTTCAATAATAGGTTGGATATGAATTTGATTTATCCTGTATATTAACACTATAGTCACATTGTTTATATAACTAGGGGGATTACTGATGAAAAAGATATTTCAGATACTATTAATAGTAGGACTTATAATGACACCTTTTTTTGCACAAGCTCATGTGAAGTGGTTCACAAATGTTGCTCCACATAAAGAGTCTATTGAACATATACTTTCTCCGATGTTTTTATTTTTTACATTACTGGCAGCTGTTGTTTTAGCCACATTAACATTGATTATTCCAAAAATGGCTGAATGGGGCCCAGTGAAAAAAATGGAGGATCGTCTTTCTAGTTTAAGAAAGTATTCTCGATATTTATTGAAATACGGAACAGCCATTGCGCTAATGTTTCAAATGATAAATGGAACACTATTTGCTCCTGAGTTCCATGTCACTAATACATTCATTACCGTTTTAACGTGGGTTACCATTGGATTTTTATTGATTCCGCATCATATCTCAACTAAAATCGGAGCTTCTATTCTCTTAGGTTTATTTATTTATGTAACCATCCATCATGGATTTTTCTATATGCTAGACTACGGATTTTATGTAGCAATCATTGGTGTTCTATTAGTGGGAAGTACTAAGCTTGAGAAGGCGGGGTTCCCATTTCTCTATCTTGGTACAGGATTATCGCTTAGCTGGGTTGCCGTTGAAAAATGGGTGTATCCAGGTATGGCATTAGATATTGTCGCTAACCATCATGTGCCTACATTTGGCTTTGAACCAGGGTTATTTGTTGTTATGGCAGCTTTTATCGAATTTGTGGTAGGTTATTTATTAGTTGTCGGTATTTTAAATCGTGTGCTAGGTTTTGTGGTAACTGGGATATTTATCTCAACAACGATGCTCTTTGGAATGACAGAAGTGATCGGCCATTTTATGATTCACATTGTTTTAGTCATCTTCATTATTGAGGGTGTTTCATTCTATAACCCACCAATTAAAATGCATAAAACAAAAACAGATCAATTTATCTTTGTATTCTTAAACTTCATTTTTGTTCTAGCGACCTTTTTATTGATTTACTACCGCTTTGCATAAGAATCTTTAGTTAAGAATTTTCAAATAATTATTTAACAAATAAGGGCAACTCATGTATAATATTTTAAACAATGATAGCGAGGTCCTTGCCCATGAACGCATATATTAAAAATCAAATCGAATTATTTCAACAAAAGAATAAGAATCGTGGATGTCTATTAGTTAGTTGCCCCGATCAACCAGGTATTGTTTCAGCCATATCAAAATTCTTGTTTTCATATAATGCAAATATTATTGAATCAAGTCAATATTCAACCAATCCTGAGGGAGGAACATTTTTCATTCGTATTGAATTTGAATGCCCGGGTCTAAAGGATAAAGCTAAAGAAATGGAAAAACAATTTGCTGAAATTGTTGATATGTTTTCAATGGAATGGAAGTTTACTCATGTTTATCATGTGAAAAAAGCTGCAATCTTTGTATCAAAAGAACTGCACTGTTTACTTGAGCTTTTATGGGAATGGCAAAGTGGAGATTTGATGGTTGACATCGCACTTGTCATAAGCAATCATGAAAACGCAAGGGAGGTTGTCGAAGGCTTGAATATCCCATTTTATTATGTTCCAGCGAATAAAGAGATTCGTGGAGAAGCCGAAGAAAGACAACTTCAACTACTAAGAGAGTATGAAATTGATTTCGTTGTATTAGCACGTTATATGCAGATCTTATCACCGAAGTTTGTTGAGGGAAATCCAAATAAAATTATTAATATTCACCATTCATTTTTACCAGCCTTTGTTGGTGCTAGGCCCTATGAAAGAGCATTTAATCGCGGTGTAAAATTAATAGGAGCGACCTCTCATTATGTTACCAATGACCTTGATGAAGGACCGATTATTGAACAGGATATTAGTCGTGTCGATCACCATGATAATGTTGAAAGCCTTAAAAAAATTGGTAGGAAAATTGAAAGAAGCGTGTTGGCTAGAGCGGTAAAATGGCATATAGAAGACCGTATTATTGTTTATCAAAATAAAACAATCGTTTTCTAAGAATCCCTTTTATAGGGATTTTTTAATTTAGTATAATATTTGTGTCCTGGTAGTTAATAATCCCATAACAAATGTTTACAAAACCTTTACGCTCCGTTTAAACAGAGTTAATACTTTTGTCCTATAGTTATACCTGTAAGACAATTCAAAATTACTCTTTAGGGGGAAACAAGGTACATGAAAAGCTTGAAAAAACTAAGCCTTCTAACATTATTTGCAGCATTAATGGTATTCATGGCTGCATGTGGCGGCGGTACTTCGACAGATAAGACAGCAGGAAACACAGAAAAAGAAACACCTAAAACTGAAGAAAAGAAAGAACTTTCTGGATCACTAGTCATTTCTGGTTCTTCTGCGATGCAGCCATTAGTTGCGGCAGCAGCTGAAGAATTTATGGCAGAAAATCCGAAGGTAGATATTCAAGTAAATGCTGGTGGTTCAGGTACTGGTTTATCTCAAGTGACTGAAGGATCTGTTCAAATTGGGAACTCTGACGTTTTCGCTGAAGAAAAAGAAGGAATCCCAGCAGATCAGATTGTTGACCATAAAGTAGCCGTAGTTGGCATGACTGCTGCTGTTAACCCTAAAGTTGGAATCAAGGATATAAAAAAAGAAGATTTAATAAAAGTATTCACTGGAAAAATCACCAACTGGAAAGAACTTGGCGGAAAAGATCAAAAAATCGTTCTTGTTAACCGTCCAGACTCTTCTGGTACACGTGCAATATTCAATAAGTTCGCTCTTGATGGTGCAACACCTGCAGAAGGAATCACCGAAGATTCTTCTAACACAGTTAAGAAGATTATTAACGAAACTGATGGTGCCATTGGTTATCTAGCATTCTCATACTTTACTGATGATTCTGTCACACCTCTTGCCATTGATGGTGTAGAACCAACTGGAGAAAACGTGCAATCTGGTAAATTCCCAGTGTGGGCGTACCAACATTCTTATACAAAAGGTGAAGCTACCGATCTTGCAAAATCATTTCTGGACTACATGATGTCAGATGATATCCAAAACAATCTATTAAAAGATCAAGGATATTTACCTGTAACAAAAATGAAGGTAGAACGTGATGCAGAAGGTAAGCAAACAAATAAATAGATTGAAAGAAAAGGGTAAGTGCAATTCGCACTTACCCTTTTCTTTGCAGTACTTTTCTATGAATACAGAGGTTCCTTTTAACACAAATTAAATTTGATTAAAACTAGATTTAAGGTAAGGAGATACTTGATGCAAAACTTTTTAAAACCACCAGCACTATTAGTTCTGGATGTTCAAGTGGGTTTTGATGATCCATATTGGGGGAAACGCAATAATATGCAGGCTGAGGACAATATCCTAAGGTTGCTAACAGAATGGCGGAAGAAGAAATGGACGGTTATCTATTCACAACATTTATCCCTGTTGTCCTACTCACCACTTAACTATAAGAATAAGGATGGAACGGAGTTTAAAGCGAATATTCGACCAATAGCAGGTGAAATGGTTTTTCAAAAAAACGTTAATAGTGCATTTATCGGAACTCAACTAGAATTTTTTTTACATGAGCAACAAATAAAATCGGTTGTGATTACAGGTCTTTCTACACAACATTGTGTTTCAACTACTACTCGAATGAGTGCGAACTTAGGATTCGATACTTACTTGATTGAAGACGCCATTGCTGCATTTGAAATTACAGATCACAAAGGGGTTAAGCATTCCGCTGATGAAATACACAAAATAGAATTAGCTACGCTAAATAAAGAGTTTGCTACTATATTAACTACAGATGAATATATTACACAGCTATTAAATAAAGCGCAAGATTGATGCTTGCGCTTTTCATATATAGAAGGCTATTCTTTTTCTATAAATTGATGAAAAGGACATTTTGATAAAGAGGAGTCATCATCGCGTAAAAAATATTGTCTCCACTCAAAATTGTCTTCCAGACCATAGCTATTTAAATCAGGATGAATATCGATAGAATCATAGGTTTCCAGTCTTTTTCGAACCTGTGATTTAATATTTTTTGCAAAAGCCACGTTCTTATTAAATTTCCTTAATACCCATCTAGGTGTGATGGCTAACATGAAAAAATCAAAATGTCTGCTTCTTCTATTCATATGGGAAGGTGTCGCGCAATACATAAAGTACTGTTCTCCGTTAAAACAGAACTCCCAAATAGGATTATGCGGGTCATACGGAATTTGATTAGGCCATTCCATATCATCTATGTCACTTAAGCTACTCAATTGTTCCCAAAATAATTGTTCAAACATTTCAACATTATATGTTTCCTTTAAATCGTTCGGAGTCTCATAAAAAATAATTAGAGATGTAAAATCACCAAACTCTTTAGATGACTTCGTGTAGTCGCTTAATAATAATGCAACCTCATCAGTCGTAGCTGAACGCCTTGGGTCACCGACAAACCCATATCGTAATTGGTTTGTTGAATAGCCAATGGTGGCAGGTATGCATGGAAATAGTCGTTCTTTATCTTTCATTTTCTCTTGGAATTTCTCTAATGCAGTTTTTTTCCATTGTTGGAGTTGGTTTCGTGATGCGGGGGCATCTTTGAATAGTTTGCTTATTATAATCACCTCCTAATGGCTTATACAGTATATTCATGTTGAGATTAGGGGGGTGAATGTCCTATATAATATGGGCTGTGGCAGAATTCTTTGAAAGGATATACAATGGATAGGTGTAATGAAAGAGTGTTTTTCAGGCATTTATGATTTATAGATGGAACAACTGTATGGGGGAACGGATTATGGTAGTTGTAAAATCAGTAAAAATTGATGGTGAGGGCATTCACGTATTTAAAAGTGCAATATATATTTTTGAAACAGGTTCGAACTTCACTTTAGAACTGAATCTAATTGTAAGTGAGATTGTTGTTAAAAAATATAAAAAGGAAGAGACACTCATTATCGAGGTAGAATTAGAAGATGGTAGAGTCATACATTCAATCATGCATGTTAAAATCCTCTCAGGTGGATTACCACAGCTTAATTTATTCTGCGAACTGGATGACTTTGAGGAGTATAAAGATTTTGAGCGGGTGAACGAAAATGATTCTTGGTTTCCTAATATAGAAGAAGGCATCACAATAGAGGATATTAGAAAAGTGGAAATGCCTGATGAAGAATTTAGTATAAAATTAAAGCTTCCCATTGACCAAGTTGAATGGCTAAAGAATCAGAAAAGGGCACGATTGAATGAACTTTTTAAAGAGGTCATTTATGATTTGTGGAAAAAAGGATATAGAGATGGAGTATGAAAATGAATTCAAGGATGAAATGGAACTCAAAACATAAAGAGCGCCTGGATCAACAGAGGTTACCTGAACCAAATCCTAGAATAAAGAATCTATCTGCCTATTTAACTGGTGGTAGGGCCCTAGATCTTGCTTGTGGTCTAGGGGGTAATAGTATTTTTCTTGCACAATTGAACTATGAGGTCGAAGCGATTGATATTTCGGATGTCGCTATCCATTATATTCAAGAACAGGTTTCAAGAGATAATCTCACAATCCACCCAAAAGTTTGTGACCTTACGGAATTAAACAATCAACATTGGCGTAACCAATCTTTTGATTTAGTAGTCATTACATATTTCCTTGATCGCTCGTTATTTCCCTTTGTTAAGAACCTCGTAAAAGAGGAAGGTTATTTTTTTATGGAAACCTTCTACCAGTCCCCGCAGAATGAGAATCAGGGAGTGTCGAATCAGTATAAGCTGCAGCCTAAAGAGTTGTTAACTGAATTTAGCGATTGGAAGGTTCACTTTTTTGAAGAAGTTGACAATGAGAGTAGACAGACGATATTTTGCAAGAAACAATAAGGGGCAGAATTCCTTTAGTAAAATAAGAAATTTTTTACTGGAATTATATATATTTACAAATTTTTAGGTAGAAAGCTCAAATGAGTTTTCTACCTTTTTTATTTATGTAAAACATTAATTACTCCAGTGGTGAAATAAATAAAAAAAATTGGTCTTTTCACCAATATGTCCCACTATATTTTAATTAAATATACATTCTTTATTAATTCCACTGGAAAAATGGGGACTGAAGATGAAACAAGATCAAGATACAATCAAACAGCATAACAAGAAAATGATCTTAGATATTATTAGGACGCAGAGGCCAATTTCAAGGTCAGATATTTCTCGAATTACCAAAATGAGTCCAACATCGATTAGTAGAATTGTAGGGGAACTGTGTGAAGACGGTTATATTCATGAAACCAACACATCTTCAAGTGGGGTAGGAAGGAAAGCAGTTATTCTAGATGTTAATCCTGTATCGGTGTATAGCATCGGAGTGGAGATTGATAAAAATTTTATTAAGATTGGCTTAATGGATTTTTGTTCGAATGTAGTAAAGAGTGAAAAGGTGGGATATTTCGAATCAGATTATGACCCCGTAGTAACGGCGAATATGGTTTGTAAATTGATTGAAAAGATTGTTGATGATATCAGAATTGATCGGGAGAAGATTATATCAATCGGTGTCTCTGTACCAGGGGTAATTGATTCAGAGAATGGAATCGTCGTATTTTCCTCACAGCTTGCTTGGAGAAATATTGAATTTGCATCAATGATTGAAAAAAAGGTTCTAATCCCAACTGTGGTAGAAAATGATTTAAAGGTGATGGCATTGGCTGAATATTTCTATGGTTCCGCTAAGGACTCTAAATGGACCGCAATGATTAATTTTGGTAGTGGAGTTGGTTCCGTTTTAGTGAAAAATGGGGAGATTTTTCAAGGAGGTAGCAACCGTGCAGGTGAAATTGGCCATACAACGATCGATCCTTTTGGGATTCTTTGTGAATGTGGAAGACGGGGATGCCTCCAAACATATACAGCTGATTGGGCTCTAATTCAAGAGGCACAAAAGGTAGCAAAAATTAATGGAATACAAGATATTTTGACAAGTTCAAAAAGGCAAGAATTATGGGCACAAAATATAATTCAACGGGCGACGATTTATATGGGGATTACGATTAGTAATATTTTATGTATGTATAATCCTGACACAGTCATCTTATGTGGAAGTTTATTCGATAATCATCCAGAGCTATTTCCTCTTGTAGAGGAACATTTAACAAAGATTATTTGGGAACCGTATGAGCATACATTTCGACTATGTTTATCTGAACTGAAAGGGGTTTCAAGGGTATTGGGATCAGCAATTATGGCATTAAACAAGAGTTTTCAAATCCAATAAATAAAGATAGCAGGGGGGAAAGACATGTCTGACATTCTAGTAAAAGAGTACCGCGGGGATGTATTAGAAAATATTCATAGAGGTTCGATTTGTATTGTAGATGATCAGGGCAGGGTTCGCTATAGTCACGGTAATCCAGATGCTATTACGTTTTATCGCTCAGCAGCCAAGCCAATTCAAGCAATCCCGGCTTTTCGTAGAGGAGTGGATGTTACTTTTCATTTAACGCCCATTGAAAGTACATTATTAGCTGCATCCCATCGTGGGGAACATTTCCACGTGGAAGCCCTTCAAACCTTAGCGGAAAAGATTGAATGTACTGAACAGAATTTGCTTTGTATGCCTACATACCCATTAAATCCTGATGCAAAAACGGAATTAATTTGGATGAATCAACCGGCTCGTCGATTGTACCACAATTGTTCTGGAAAACATTTTGGCATGATGGCTTTGGCCAAACTCTTAGGTGTTTCAACTGAAAATTATTGGGAAAGATCACATCCCGTCCAAAAAGAAATTCTTCAATACCTATCATTATTATCCGATTATCCAATGGACAAAATTAACTGTGGAGTGGACGGCTGTGGAGTGCCTGTTTATGCTTTACCACTCAAACATATGGCTATTTCTTATGTTCGCTTGGCCTGCCCTGACTTAATGGAAGATGCAGAACTAGAAGCTGCCATTCGAAAAGTTTGTCAGCTGATGAATGACCACCATCTTATGATTGGTGGAAGTAAGCAGATTTGCTCTACATTGCTTCAGGATCGAAACATTGTGGCAAAGGGTGGGGCGAAAGGAGTCTACTGCATCGGTCTCAAAGAAGAACGGTTGGGGATATCTCTTAAGATAGAAGATGGCTCAGAGGAAAGCTGGCCCTTAATTGTGGCTGGTATTTTGGAACAAATCCACTACGGAAATAAAGAAACTATTGAACGTATGTATGATTTAGCGACACGGTTTGTCGTTAATGATAATCAAAAAATTGTTGGAGAAAACAAATTGTCATTTACGCTTAAACAAGTTTTTTAGGGAGGTGACCAACTGGGGAATAATAATTTCTTCAACTTCAAAGCAAAGAAAATACGAGGAGGGAATAAGAGTGAAAAGGCTGAGTGGTTGGTTTTTTACGATATCTTTAATCCTTTGTTTGATGGTAACAGGTTGTTCGAAAGATTCGGGTAATGGTGGGAAGGGGACAAAAGATGATCCTGTGAAAATTACCTACTTGGACAATATCCCAAGCCCAGAGCGAACAGCTCTACTAAAGGAAATGATTGCTAAGTTCGAAGAAAAAAATCCAGGAATTAAAGTTGAATATAGTTCGGTTGGTTTTGAAGAATCATATAAGAAGTTAATGGCTATGGGGGCATCCGGTACACTTCCAGATGTTTTTAATGTGGATGAATCCATGTTTACCTCAATGGCTTCTGCAGGATATTTACAGGATTTACAATCAAACTACGATAAGTGGGATCAGAAGGATAAACTGATAAAAGCTGTTGAAAAATGGCCATCTAAATACAAAGGTCATTTCTATGCCATCCCAGATGCTTTTATGTTACAGGCATTGTTCATTCGATCTGACTGGTTCCAGGAGAAAGGTCTTACACCAAGGATTGACACTTGGGATCAATATTTTGAATATGGGAAAAAGCTAACCGATCCATCTAAAGGACAATATGGAATTTCCTTCCGTGGTGGACCAAATGGAGTTGTTCGGTTTATGGAGTATCTCGCATCGCTAACTGAAACACCAGGATGGTTTGATGAAAACGGAAAACCGATCACTAGTAAGCCAGAAGCACTTGAAGCATTTAAAAAGTTTTATGGAGTCTATAAAAATGGATATGCTCCAAAGGAATCTATTAACTGGGGTTATAAAGAAATGGTGCAGGGATTCCTAAATGGGCAAGCTGGTATTTTAAATCAAACTGCAGAAGTTATTATTCCAGTGGAAAAAGATATGAAAAAAGGAACCTATGAAATAATCCCTATTCCGAAATCACCAAGTGGAAAAAATTTCAATCACTTTGGTTCTACTGCTGCTTATGCTATTTCGTCAAAGTCCAAACAGAAAGAAGCCGCATGGAAGTTTATTGAATTTATGAGTTCACCTGAAATGAACCTTGAATATTCCAAACGAAATGGTATGCTGCCAATCTATACTGAATCTTATAAGGATCCTTTCTTTAGTGAAGGTGCAATAAAAGGATTTGCTGAGCAAATGGCAGACCCAGAGATTGTTTATGTGAATTGGGCTGATTACTTAAAGGAACAATCTCAATTTATAGGAACTTATGCTGTAGAACAGGTTCAAAATTACCTACTTAATAAGCAGTCCGCAGAAGAAACTTTGAAAAATTTAAATGACTTCTTGGAAAAAGCACAACAAAGATATGAAAAAGAAGAAGGGAAGTAACCAGTAGAACATGAGACTGACTTAACTCCAAGGGTCAGTCTCATGATATTTCATAGATTAGTAGGTGAAGTCATGAGTCGCAATCAAAAAGAAAACACAGACCAAAAAGTACAGAAGCAAAGGATGAAGGGAAAGGAGCCATACCTTTTACTTTTTCCCGCTTTCTTGTTGATTCTATTATTCTTCGGATATCCCATTATCGACGGACTGAGCCTCGCCTTCTATCATTATGTTTTGACGGAGCCTGGAAATATTTTTTTTAGCGGGTTGGAGAATTTTAAAGAGTTACTAAAGGATGGAAACTTCCTACTTGTTCTTAAAAATTCAATCATCTGGGTAGTAGCTAGTGTTGGGCTCCAATTAGTCTTAGGATTTGCACTTGCATTGGCTCTTTCGAAAAACTTTAGAGGGAAAAATCTGTATCAAGCAATTGTGTTTCTGCCATGGGCTGTGTCAGGTTTCCTGATTGGGATGATCTTTAAATGGATGTTTAATGAACATAATGGCTTGATTAATTATGTATTGAAATCCCTTGGTATCATCGATCAAGCTATCCCTTTCCTTGCTCTTCCAAATGTCTCTATTTTCACTGCTGTTGTTGCGATGATTTGGTATGGAGTGCCGTTTTTTGCCATCATGATTTTAGCTGCGCTTCAATCTATTCCGCAGGAGGTTCATGAGGCAGCAGCTCTTGATGGCGCTGGTGGTTTTAAAAAGTTAATAAAAATTACCATTCCGTACATCAAGAAGACTTTAATTATTACTACTTTATTAAGGGTAATCTGGGTGTTTAACTCTGCCGATATTATTTACATTATGACAAATGGAGGACCTGCGAATACCTCACATAACCTCCCATCTTATATATTTAGCACGGTTTTTTATACTATGGATTTCGGGCAAGCTTCTGCTGCCGGTGTGATTATGATTTTCTTACTTGTTATTTATTCGGTCATATTCTTAAAGGTTACCAAGTTTGATAAAGCAGGTGATTTCTGATGAAGGAAAGTTTTTTTGCCGGACTTTCTCGGCGATTTATCCTGTTTATTTTTTTGCTTATGGTCCTCGTCCCTTTCCTCTGGATGGTTGTCACCTCGTTGAAGACCAGGCAAGAAATCTATGGGAGTGAATTGACTCTTTGGCCTAAGGAGTTAACTTTTGATAACTATTTGTCGGCATTTACAGATGCCGATTTTAGTCTTTTTTTCCTTAACAGTTTAACAGTGACTTTGGTTAGCTCAGTCATTGTATTGATCATATCTGTAACGGGCGGCTATAGCCTGGCAAGATTCCAGTTCAAGGGAAAAAAAGTAACGTTGATTGCGTTCTTGGTGACCCAAATGGTTCCAACAATGATTATGATTGTTCCTTTATTTATTTTATTTAGTAAGATTGGCCTCATTAACAATTTAGCTTCGTTAATTATCCTTTATACCGTTATCAACATTCCATTCTGTTTGTTAACTATGTCGAGCTTCTTTCAACGAATCCCTGTGACACTAGAGGAAGCTGCAATTATGGATGGATGCAATCGATTCCAAGCCGTTTATAAGGTCATCCTGCCTGTCATGCTGCCGGGGGTTATAGCTACCTTTGTGTTTGCTTTTACAGGTGCATGGAATGAATTGTTCTTTGGAATTATGTTTTTGAACGGTGGAAATTCTGCAACTATCCCAGTTGGATTAAATAATTTTGTTCAGAAATTTGACGTCAATTGGGGTCAAATGACTGCTTGGGGTATTATTTCACTCATACCTGTTGCGATTATGTTTATGTTTATACAGAAGTATATTGTGGCGGGGCTAACTGCAGGGTCAGTAAAAGAATAAGGTTGGATGGGAGAGAAAGAGATTTGAGAAATGTACACATAGAAACTATTAACCCTTATGATGAGGTAGATTTAAATCAGGATGTTCTGATTCCTGAAATAACAAAGGAAGAATATGAACAAAGAATCCGGCTTCTGGTCGAAAAAATGGAACAGGAAGGTATGACGTATTGCCTAGTTTATGCTGATAGAGAGCACTTTGCGAATATGCAATATCTTACCGGTTTCGAACCTCGATTTGAGGAATCCCTTCTAATTGTTTCTCAAGAAGGTAAATTGACACTTCTTGTTGGTAATGAATGCATGGCTTATTCAGATATTAGTCCATTGCCATTGCACAAAGTTCTCTATCAAAATTTTAGCTTGCAGGGTCAACCGAGAGAAAAGCTTGTCTCTCTTTGTGAAATTTTTCAGGATGCAGGCATTAACCATTTGTCAAAAGTGGGTATCATTGGTCATAAGTATTTTGAAAAAGAGCATATCGGTGCTCATTTACACAAAGTGGACATTCCGGCATATATTCTTGAGGAGCTATTGAAAATTACCGAGTGGCAAAACGTCATCAATTATACAGATCGTATGATCCATCCAACTGAAGGAATACGCATGAAGTTAAGGACAGCGACAGAAATTGCTTATTATGAAGCAGTTTCTCATCGAGCTTCAAATGGAATTATTCGCTTATTAAAAGAATTAAAACCTGGAATGGGTGAATTAGAGGCTTCCCGTTTAATTGGATATGATGCATTCCCAATCAGCATGTTCCCGATAGTAAACTTTGGAGAAAAACATGTTCAGTTAGGATTGAGGAGCCCGAACAATCGAAAGCTTGAAAAAGGAGAAATGATAACAATTTGTTATGGTTTACGCGGCTGTTTAATTGCCAGGTCCGGATTTGCAGCCTTAACTAAAAACGGTGTTGATTCATTCATAGAGAATTTCTACAAACCTTATTTTCGGGCAATTGTGGCTTGGTATGAAAGCCTTGCTATTGGAAGAGTGTATGGAGAGACATTTAAAAAGGTAATGGGGATTTTAGGTGATTCTGAAAAGTTTGGAATCTATCTAAATCCAGGACACCTTATTTCCTTAGATGAGTGGCCCCATTCACCGGTTTATGAAGATTCTGATATCCCCATGGTTTCGGGGCATTATTTACAATGCGATATCATTGCTTCAACTCAAAATCCGTTTTGTCAGGCAATTCTAGAAGATGGAGTTATTTTGGCAGATGAGGCGTTAAGGGAACAACTTCGGTTAAAATTCCCCGAGACATATTCAAGGATTCATCGAAGAAGAAGATTCATGATTGAAACATTAGGAATTCGAATTTCAGAGGATGTTCTTCCGCTTTCCAATTGCCAAGCTATTTTACATCCATATTTATTAGATCAAAGTCAATGTTTTGTAATAAGGAATTAATAATGCTAATTGAAGTGGTTGCTTCTACTTTTCAAGATGCGCGAAGAAAAAAATGAACTAAGTAAAGGGGGGGCTTTCTATGAAGATAATCGTTCTGCCAGAGCAACAAGTAGCTGGGTTTATTTTTAACGATTTAGAGCGACAGTTAAACAGAAAACCTAATTCAGTACTAGGTATGACGACAGGTTCCACTCCGTTGACATTAGGAATATACCAGGAATGGGTAAAGAGGGTAAACAATGGAGAAATAGACTTTTCAAAAGCTACATTTGTGAATCCTGATGAGTTGGTAGGCTTGCCTGAGAATCATCCAGAAACGTACCGAATGTACATGAAAAAGCATTTATTCTCACAAATTGGGGTTTCCAACGAACAAACATTGATCCCAAACAGTGGAGCTGAGGATCCTGAAGAAGAGTGCCGTATATTTGAATTATATCTGAAAGAATTGGTAGGAATTGATTGGCAACTAATGGGATTAGGATTGAATGGCCACATCGCCTTTATTGAACCAGCGGACTCCATTCCCACTACAACCTATGTTGTTAAATTGGAGGAAGTGAATTGTCCTCGACTGATAGACTTGGATTCTGAAAAGATCATTACTCATGCAATTACAGTCGGTCTAGGCACTGTTTTTGGGGCTGGGTCTATTATGCTTGCAGCGGTAGGAGAAAAAAAGGCAGACATCGTTGCACAGGCATTGCTTGGTCCAGTTACCACTCGAGTTCCAGCCTCGTTTCTTCAACTACATAGTAATGCTACCATTGTATTGGATGAAGGTGCTGCCAGTAAGTTGCCTGAAAATCTATTGATAAGACTGAATTGAGGTGAGAACATGTATTTATCACCCTGCATTGACGCTATTTTCTTTAACCGTTCTATTAATCTAAATGACCAAATCCTAGCAGTGAAGAATACTGGATATAAACATTTTGAATTTTGGAGCTGGTGGGATAAGGATCTTGATTTATTAGAGAGAGTGGTGAAAGAGGAAGGTCTTAGAATATCAGCCATGTGTACGCGTTTTATTTCTTTAGTAGATAAAAAGGAACGATCACACTATCAACAAGGCTTAATGGAAAGTATAGAAGCTGCTAAACTGCTAGGAGTGAAAACATTAATATCTCAAACGGGAAATGAGCTAGACTTTTCTAGAAGTAAACAGTTGGAGAATTTGAAAGAAGGATTAATGGCCTGTATTTCTATTCTGGAAAGGGCAGATATGATGCTTGTAATAGAGCCCTTAAATATAACAGTAGACCACCCTGGGTATTTTCTTTCTTCGTCGGATGAGGCTGCTGAACTGATTGCTCAGATTAATAACCCGCATATTAAAATGTTATTTGATGTGTACCATCAACAAATAACTGAAGGTAATGTCACAAGACGGTTAGAACAATATAATAACTATATTGGTCATATTCATATAGCTGACAATCCAGGAAGAAAAGAACCTGGTACTGGCGAATTAAATTATCATTATATATTCGATTCACTTAAGCATACCGGATATCTTGGTGGACTAGGTCTCGAGTTTTTTCCAGACCATTCTCCTGAAGAAAAACTTAGGTATGTAAAAGTAAACTTTCCAATATAGGGGGAGGGATAAATTAGTGAAAATGCTTAGATACGGAGTTATTGGGGCAGGATGGGTAGCAGACCGAAAACATTTAAAGACTTATGCACAATTTCCCAATATTGAATTGGTGGCTATTTGTAACCATCAAATCGAACGGGCACAATTACTCGCGGAGAAGTACCAAATTCCATTTGTATTTGATAACTATGAAGAAATGTTTAGGCAATGCCAATTAGACATTGTCAGTATCTGTAGCCCTAATGCGCTCCATCTTCCGATGATTGAAGCTGCTATCAAAAATCATGTTCATATTCATTGTGAAAAACCATTAGTCTTAAATGAGCAAGAGGCAGAGCGTATCCTATTGTTAAACCGGGACCATGGTGTAAAGATCTTCGTAGGCATGAATTATCGGTTTGATACTGCGATAAAATACTTAAAAGAATTGGTGACTACGGGGCAAATGGGTGAAGTTTATCATATTAAGGCAATTTGGAATCGAAGAAGAGGAATACCAGGAATGGGTGGATGGTTTACCAACAGTAAATTAGCAGGAGGGGGCCCCCTCATTGACTTGGGAGTTCACTTGATTGATCTTTCAATGTGGTTACTAGATTTTCCTAATCCGATTCATATTATCGGGCAAACTTATGCCCATTTTTCTCATTTGGATGAACAGCAAAATCGTGGGGCATGGGCAATTGACTCAATTCCAAAATCAAAATCTGATCGAATTGTTGATGTAGAGGATATGGCAATCGGGTTAATTAAATTTGATAATTATTCTACCCTTTACATAGAAACTTCTTGGGCTGCGAATGTAAAGGAGGATCAGCTTCAAATTGAACTCTTTGGTACAAATGCTGGCGCGAAAACAGACGGAAAATCTATCGAGGTTTATGGTGAACTTTGTGGAAAGTTGGTCGATATAAGACCAATTATCTATGATTATAACTCACATATATTAGAAGTACAATCTTTTCTTGATTGTATTCTACATGATACAGTCGAGGAGTGTAACGTCGAACAAGCTAAGAAGGTTATGCATATTATTGATAAAATCTATGAGAGCGGAATTCGATTGTAATGAAGATTTATGAAGGAGGGGAGGAAGGCCGCCCCTCTATTTTTATTGTTCTGCTTAAACATTGATATTAGATAGGATTCAATTTATGAAACACCATTGCCTGTGTTTTACATACAATAATGAAAAATTTAGCTCCGGGGTTGATATTATGGATAAGCTAAAACAACAAAACAAAGGCATTAGTGATGAAAAAAGCAAGAAAATCTTAGCTCTGGAAAAAAAGGTTGCCTTCGGTCTTTGGATTCAAGTGGTTGGTCAAATTATTGAACTAATAGCTTTATCAGAACTATTGCAGGTGAAGGAAGATGAAAACACAGTTGGGGAAGAACAAATTCTAACGGGTGTTTGGCTGAGAACGATTGGCCAAATATTTGAGGCTGTGTCTGTTTCAAAACAAATAAACGAAACTGACTTACTAAAGTTGTCCCAACAACAAAAACTGGCTATAACAGGAGATTTACTTGTATCTATAGGTGCAGGATATGAAGTTTTTGGCGGTATTCATGTGCTTGAAGAGGAAACGGTCACTCCACCACGGATTGTTCCATAACAGTCGGAGTAAGAGGAGTGGCTCCCAAAAAAAGTCACTGTAAATCCTTCATGCCCTCCATTTGACATTCTCCAGCTAAAAGCTTTTTACATATCTTAAAATAAAGAATACATTTGTTTTAAATCTTTCAGTCTTCTTTTTAAATATCGTGTAAATTGGATAAAACATTAAGAGATGGGGCGATTAATAAGGAGGAAAGCGATGATGGATCAACCATTTAATTATCCAGAAATTTTCTATAATGAAGTAATCTACTATTTAGAATCAAAATGGAATCGTCGATTAAGTGAGCACGAAAGACATGTGCTGATAGAAGGGTATCGATTTGGAAGGATGATTGAGGCAGAGGCTGAAATCAAAATCCTTTTTACAAATTAATGGGTTTAAAATAAGTTCCAAGAAATAATAAGAACCTAATAAAATGGCTATACGCAAAGGCTGACTCAATTGGTATGAGATCAGCCTTTTTTGCACAAATCTAATCCTTGAATTCCACATGTCCATTCTCGTCAATTTCTATGGTGGTATAACTTTTAAAAACATCCATGTTCGTGATTTCATGTTTTACCGAGCTTGCAAAGCTCTCCATGTACGGTTTGTACACCTCAGAGTTTTTTACTAGATGATAAAAATTCACTCTTTTTCCATCTTTCATATCTGTCATTCTTAGTAAAAAACGATCTCCAAACTGTCCTTTAAACCACTCTCTAGCTTCTTCATGGCTCTGAAAGGAAGGGATTTGACTATGCTCGACCGTAAAATCTTGATCCATTGATACATTCACCTCTTTACTTAAATATGCATTTTTTCATAATTACTATTCCCTATAATAGTTGCATTATTAGTAATATTTTTCCTTTTGGTATAAAAAGGATGTTACTATATTAATATGGGATGAATTTAATTTTTTTAAGGGGGGGAGAAGATTGGGTGAATAAGGAGTTAGCTATGTTTCTAAAAGAACTCGAAAATTTTGGAGTGGCCAATGATCAAAAAATAACGGATAAATCAAAGAGGATGAGAAATGTTACACCAGAAACAGGTCATTTTCTTTCATTCTTGGTTACCACTACTCAAGCAAAAAACATTCTTGAAATAGGAACGTCTAATGGATACTCTACTTTGTGGCTTGCAGATAGTGTAATAGAAAAAGATGGCTACGTAACAACTTTAGAATATTCAGCTAGTAAAGCAGAACTAGCAAAGAGAAATTTCGAACAAGCTAAGATGTCGAAGTGGATTGACCTTATTGTCATGGATGCAGGCAAGTATATTAACAAAGTAGTGAGCAATACAGTTGATATGATTTTTTTAGATTCAGATCGTAAAGAGTATGTAGAATGGTGGCAAGATCTGAGCAGAATTTTAAAAAGGAACGGACTAATTGTTGTAGACAATTTTTTATCACATTCTGAGGAATTACAAGATTTCTATGAATTAGTGTCAAATGATGAAAACTTTAAAACAATGAAATTGCCTATTGAAAGTGGGTTATTATTACTAACAAAAAAATAAAGATAGGTACTAAAAGGGTGGAACAGTGATGCAGATCAAATGTTTGGATCATTTCGTTTTAACTGTTTATGACATAGAGGCAACATGCAAGTTTTATACAACTGTCATGGGAATGGAGCTACAAAAGTTCGGCGAAGGTAGAAAAGCACTTCAATTTGGCCAACAAAAAATTAATCTCCATGTTTATGGTAGAGAGTTTGAACCAAAAGCTTTAAAGCCTACACCAGGTTCAGCAGATCTATGTTTTATAACAGAAACTCCATTAAAACAAGTATTGAGCTCTTAGAAAAAAATAATGTCCCTGTTTTGGAGGGCCCCGTTTCTCGAACAGGTGCTTTAGGGAAAATATTATCAGTCTACTTTCAAGATCCTGATGGAAACTTAATAGAAGTATCCAATTATTTAATGCAATAGAGGTTTTTAAAAAAGTCGACAGATGTCGACTTTTTTTAATTTCCTTCGTTTTAAAGGAAATAAATCATGTATAGCGTATTTTACACACAAGTCAAATATTTGGAGGGAGCGAGATTTTATGGAAGAAAGAAAACGTGTAAGAGAATTAGGTATCAAAATAGGGAGATTTCCAACAGGACAGAACAACACTATTACCGATATCCCTGGTGTAAAAGTCGGACATGAGACTGTTATTACTGACGGACAGGATGGGCAAGGTCCTGCACGAACAGGAGTAACGGTGATTCTACCCAATGAAGACATTTATAACCAGCGTATTTTCGCTAATAGTCATATCATTAATGGTGCAGGTGAAATGAGTGGAATGGTTCAAATGAAGGAATGGGGGGTCATTGAAACACCCATTGCTCTTACAAATTCGATGAATGTAGGGATTGTAAGTGATGGAATCGTTGAATACATGACCCAAAGATATCCCGAACTTGGGGATACGGAGGATATTGTTCTACCCATTGTAGCAGAGTGTGATGATAGCTTCTTAAACAACCCTCGTCGTAGACATGTGAAGCAAGAGCATGTTATTTCAGCCATCAAGAAAGCGACAAACGGGGAAGTGGAAGAGGGCAGTATAGGAAGTGGCACGGGTATGAGCTGTTTTGAGTTCAAAGGAGGGATTGGCACTTCTTCAAGAGTTATTTTAGAGAAATATACAATCGGAACCTTAGTAATGACCAACTTTGGTAAACGAAAGGATTTTCTTTTAAATGGGACCCCCGTTGGCGAACAACTTCAAGATTTTATGCCAAAAAGTCATGTTCCTGAAGGCTCCATTATCATTGTAATTGGAACTGATGCCCCATTGATGCCCCACCAGTTAGGAAGGCTAGCCAAAAGGTCCGCATTAGGATTGGGGAAAATTGGGTCGAAGGCCTACCATGGAAGTGGAGAAATATCACTTGCTTTTTCGACTGGGAATAGATTGAAAAGGGGGGAAAAGACTGAAGTTATGAACTTAAATATGATAAATGATTTACTCCTTAACGATTTATTTGAGGCTGCGATTGAGTGTATAGAAGAGGCAATATTAAATGCTATGTTTAAAGCGAAAACGGTTATTGGCAGGAACGGAAATATTCTTTATGAAATTCCTATTTCTAAAACAATGGAAATTCTAGCAGCAAAATAATCCATATATTTCTAACTACTCTAAATTATCAAAATATATTGACTTTTTATTTTTCAGATACCTATAATGGTACTTAGAAAGTGAAAACCATATTTCCACTAGGTGGAAGCGCAAAAACAAACTCGAAAAATGTTTAGGGGAGGTGTTAAAAATAGACAATGAAAAAAATCATAATATCCGTGCCTTAGAAAGGGCATTCGATATTATTGAAGCATTTTCTTTAGACGATTCGGAATTAACGCTAACAGAAATTTCAACTAAAACCTCGTTATCATTGGCTACCATTCATCGATTTATTCAAACGATGTTGGTAAGAGGATATATTGAACAAGACCCTATTTCCAGTAAGTACAAACTAAGCAAACAATTTGTGCGTTTAGGGGGAATAGTTGTTCGAGGACTAGATCTCGTTCAAACAGCGATGCCCTATCTTCAAGAACTATCCAATAAAACCTCACAGAATTGTAATCTAAGTGTGTATGACCAAGGAAAGGTCTTATGTCTAATCAACATTGAGTCCTTTAAAAGCTATTTTATGGGAATCAAGGTAGGACAGAGCCTCCCCGTATATGGAGGGGCTTTATCAAAAGTCATCTTAGCTCATCTTCCTACAGATTTAATATCTACCCTCATCTCAGAGGATTTACCATCCTTTACACCACAAACGATATCTCACCGAGAATTATTAATAATAGAACTTGAAAAAATTCGATTCCAAGGCTATGCAGAATCCAGGGGAGAACTAACTATAGGAGAAGCAGCCATAGCTGCACCTATCTACGACTATTCGAACGAAGTTGTTGCGGGGATTTCTCTATCTGGCCCTGACCATCATTACGTAGAGGAAAATCAAATTGTATTTAGAAACCTACTCCTTCAGACGGCAACACTCATTTCAAGTCAATTAGGTGCAGTCAACATGAGACCAGTGGGGAGTGAATAAAGTTGAAAAAAATAAAACCTGCCAGTTTAAAAAAAGGGGATACGATTGGAATCGTTGCGCCTGCAAGCCCTTTATACAATAAAAGTGATCTTGTTCGAGGAATAAGAACACTTGAGGAGTGGGGCTTTCAAGTAATAGTTGGAGAACATGTGAATGCAAGGTATGAATATCTAGCAGGGACGGATGAACAGCGGGCACAGGATGTGAACTCGATGTTTAAAGACGATCGGGTAGATGCCATTTTCGTCACCCAGGGGGGATATGGATCAGCCAGGCTTCTGCGATACATAGATTTTGATGCCATTAAACAGAATCCTAAAATCTTTATAGGCTACAGTGATATTACAGCCATTCATCTTGCGATTCAGAAGCTGACTGGTTTGGTATCCTTTCACGGACCGGGAATGGCGGGATTTAATCCTGAAGAGTTAACTGAATACAGAAAGAATCAGCTTTTCAAAGCTTTATTATCAAGCGAGTCGATTGGGGAAATTGAACTCGCTGATAAGAAAAAATGGATTAACATCATTAATCCAGGTGAAGCAAGAGGAGAGATGGTAGGAGGAAACCTTACTTTAATCTGTTCCACTTTAGGGACGCCATACGAAATTGAAACTGAGGGAAAAATTCTATTTTTTGAAGAGCTAGATACTGAGCCATGGGTTATGGATCATATGCTTTCGCATTTATTAAACGCAGGAAAACTGCAGAAGGCTGCAGGGATAGTCGTTGGTGAATGTAAAGATTGTGAGCCATACAAACACAATCCTGGGTTCCCAGTAACCTTCAGTTTAGAAGATATTTTAGAGGAGTATATAAAGCCATTACAAATCCCTGCCATTTATGGCTTGCCACTTGGACATACAAAAGATTTAGCAACCATCCCATTAGGGGTACAAGGCTTTTTAGATGCAACAAATGGAAAACTAATCATAGAGGAATGCGGAACGCGTTCGTAGGGGGTAAAGGATGAAAAAGAAGTTCTCGGCATTATTTATTGTTTCTATTATTTTCGTATTGATATGTGCACCACTGACTAGTATGAATGTAAAAGCTGCAAGTCCCTCTACCTTAAGAGTCGGTTGGACAAAAGAACCGGATAGCTTAAGTCCATTTATTTCGAATCGAGTTTCTACTTTTGAATTGCACTTATTAATCTATGATACTCTCGTTGCTTTCGATAATAATCTAAAGCCAGTAGGAAGGTTAGCAGAGAGCTGGAAAGTTAGTGATGATAAATTAACGTGGACATTTAAATTAAAGAAAGGCGTCAAGTGGCATGACGGCAAACCATTTACCTCCAAAGACGTTAAGTTTTCTTATGAAACGATTTTAAAATCGGAAATGGGAATGTACTCTGATTTCTTGAAAGGTATTTCTAGTATTAAAACGCCTGATGATTACACAGTAGTTATAAAAACAGACAAACCAAAAGCAAATATGCTTTATATTACAACTCCAATCATACCAAAGCATATTTGGGAGAAAGTGAAATTTAAAGATTTAGAAACTTGGCCGAATAAAAAACCAATTGGAACAGGTGCATTTAAATTTGTTGAATGGAAAAAAGGAGAATATGTAAAGTTAGAGGCGAATAAGGACTACTTCATGGGTGCACCAAAGTTCGATGAATTAATCTATCCACTGTATGCAAACAACGATACCATGGTCCAATCCTTAAAAGTCGGTGAAATTGATGCGGCAATTAACATTAACTCGAATCAAGTGATATTACTAGAGTCAGAGAAAAACATCAAAGTGGTTTCAAATCCTACCAACAGCTTTACCAATATCGGAATCAACACATGGAAGGATAAGGCATCAAAGGGGAATCCTTTATTATTAAACAATTCTATTAAACAGGCTATGGAATATGCGATTGATAAACAAAAAATAATTGATGTGGCGTTTTCTGGTCAAGGGAAACCAGGAACAACCATCGTCCCTTCCTTTTTAAGTGACTGGCATAATCAGTTGAGCCCAGAAAAGGCTAGAGCATTTGATCTTAATAAAGCAAAATCCATTTTAGATGAAGCAGGATTTATGGATAAAAATGGGGATGGGGTCCGTGAAGAACAAAGTGGCAAACCATTAGAGTTCCGTTTTTATTTACGAAGTGATTCTCCAGAAGAAGTTAAAGCAGGTCAAATGGTTCATTCCATGTTAAAGGATGCTGGAATTGAGACAAAAGTGGAGACGCTTGATGATGGGGTATTAGGTGATCGAATTTATGACAAAGGAGATTATGATTTATTCATTTGGGGATGGACCACAGATATTGATCCTACAACAATCTTAAGTATTGTAAGTACCGACCAAATTGGGAATCTTAGTGAAACCTATTATTCTAATCCCAAGTATGATGAGTTATTAGCTAAGCAAGGAACGACACTTGATTTTAAGGAACGCCAAGGCATGGTGAATCAGATGCAGGATATACTTGCAGAAGACCTTCCTTACATTATCCTAATGGAAGAAAATGCTATGCAAGCTGTCCGTACGGATAAATGGAAGGGATGGACTCCTGTAAAAGGCGCCTACTTTATGGCAGCGAATAACTATAATTATCTTCATGTAGAGCCAGTAAATGGAACAAAGAGTACTTCAAATTCTGAAGAAGGCAGTAAATCTTTGTTAATTTATGGAGGAGTTGCTCTTGTATTAATTATTGGAGTAATCGTTATTTTTACAAGAAGAAAAAAAGGCATCGATCAGTTTGACGAGTTGTAGAAGGAGAATCTATGAAACTAAAATACTTGATAAAAAAGATAGCTAACGCGATATTCACCTTGTTTTGTGTACTTGTCATCAATTATTTTTTGTTTCGGGTTATGCCAGGTGATCCTCTAGCAATGATGCTGCGTGATCCAAAGGCATCCCCTGAATCCATAGAAAAAATGAAGCATCTTTTTGGATTGGATCAGTCTTGGTACGTGCAGTTTGGCTTATATGTGAAACAGCTTCTATCCGGTGACTTAGGTATGTCCTTTTTATTTAAACAACCAGTAACGGAACTTATTGCCATTAAAATTGTACCTACGCTTCTTTTAGTAGGTGTTGCTACCTTAGTTTCGCTGATCGGCGGTATCTTCTTAGGGATTCTTGCTGCGAGGAAAAGAGGGAAGAAAGTGGATGTTATTTCACTCTCATTCTCCTTATTAACCTACTCCATGCCAACCTTTTGGGTTGGTGTGGTGCTGGTTGCACTATTAAGTGTTCATCTAACACTTTTCCCAACTTCAGGAATGACAACGGCTGGAATGGTCTTTTCAAGTTCTATGGACGCGGTAGTAGATGTTGCACACCATTTATTTCTCCCCGCGTTATCACTAAGCTTGGTATTATTAGGCCAATATGTGTTAATTATGAGAAATTCACTTATCGACGAATTAACAGAAGATTATGTCCAGACCGCAAAAGCAAAGGGATTTTCTGAAAAATATATTGTACGTAAGCATGCTGTACCTAATGCTATGTTACCGATGGTTACCGTCATTTCGATTAATCTTGGATTTATGATTGCAGGTGCGATTGAAATTGAAACGGTTTTTTCTTGGCCAGGTATAGGACGGTTGATGTATGAAGCTCTTTTAAATCGTGATTATCCGCTTTTGCAAGGAATTTTCCTTATTATTAGCACATGTGTTATTTTTGCCAACTTAATCGCTGATGTCCTCTACGGCTATTTAGATCCTAGAGTAAAAGGATAGAAAGGAGCTCATCATGGTCGAATCAAAAGTAGTACAGTCATTACCAGAAATAGAAATAATAAGAAAAAAGGATGTCAGTCGAAAAAAATATATAGAAATTATATCTATTTTTAAAAGTAATAAAATGGGTATGGTTGGTATCAGTATTTTCATTTTTTTCGGCTTAATTGCTCTGATTGGGCCTATCATTTTTCCATTTAATCCATTACAAATTGGATCTGGCAATGAGGTTTTACAGCCTCCAAGTAGTGAACACTGGCTTGGGACGGATGATTTAGGAAGGGATGTATTTGCAGCGTTGATTTCAGGTTCACGTGTATCATTGGGAGTTGGAGTTCTTGCAACCGTTATTACTATGTTAGTTGGTACCATGATTGGTATTGCTTCAGGATATAGCGGTGGTAAAGTAGATACCATCTTAATGAGATTTACAGAAATATTCCTTGTCTTACCTTGGCTGCCTTTGATGCTGGTGCTAGCTGCTCTTTTAGGCTCCAGTATATGGAATATTATTTTAGTCATTGGACTAACGAGTTGGTCAAGTACTGCAAGGATTGTCCGGGCACAAACATTATCAGTAAAAGAAAGACAATTTATTGAACGTGCAAAGGCTATTGGGGCCAATGATTTCTATATTATGTATAAACACATATTACCTAACGTTTTTCCGTTAATTTTTGCAAATACCATTCTTGTATCGGCTGTTGCTATATTATCAGAAACTAGTCTTAGTTTTTTAGGTATGGGAGATGCATCCCATCCGAGCTGGGGAATGATGTTACATTACGCCTTTACTTCAGGGGCTGCTAGTGTAGGAGCCTATTGGTTTCTACTCCCGCCTGGTTTATGTGTAGTAGGGGTTGTACTTGGTTTTACATTCCTGGGATATGCATTCGATGAATTCTTCAACCCAAAGCTACGGAGGAAATAATATGAGTTTATTAGAAGTAAAGGATTTGAAAACATACTTTCATACAAAAGATGGGGTGGTTAAAGCTGTAGATGGAGTCAGCTTTAACCTTGAAGAAGGTGAAGCTATTGCTCTTGTAGGGGAATCAGGATGTGGAAAAACAACAACGGCTCTATCTATAACAAAGCTACTGCCACAGGAAGGTCAAATTGCTGGAGGAAACGTCCTTTTTAATGGAAATGATTTGGTCCATTTACCACATGGAAAAATGAGAAGAACTCGCTGGAATGAAATTTCGATCGTATTTCAAGGTGCGATGAACTCACTGAACCCTGTTATGAAGGTCGGGGATCAAATTATTGAGGCTATCATGTTACATAAAGGTAGCAGTCGTATGGAAGCAAAAAAGAAGGTAAAGGAACTCTTTGAATTAGTAGAGATTAATAGTGAACGAATGGATCAATATCCACATGAGTTTAGTGGCGGAATGAAACAGCGTGCAATGATTGCGATGGCATTAGCATGTGATCCCAAGTTAATTATTGGGGATGAGCCAACAACAGCACTAGACGTTATGGTTCAAGCACAAATTCTTAATTTGCTCGAAAAACTTCGGAAAGACTTAAATATGTCCATGATTCTCATTACTCACGATTTATCAGTAATGGGAGAAACTTGTGATAAAGCGGCCATCATGTATGCGGGGAAAATTGTTGAATTAGGTAGTGTGGAAGATATATTAGATAAGCACCTCCATCCATATACAGAAAAGCTAATACAGTCCTTTCCAGATATATATGGAACTAGAGAAATGATTTCTTCCATACCGGGGTCCCCTCCTAATTTATTAAATCCTCCTGACGGTTGCTTATTTCATCCGCGTTGTGAGTTTGCAACGGAGGAGTGTCGTAAAAAAGAGCCTGTTTTAAAGGAAGTCTCTCCTAATCATTTTGTATCTTGTCATGTTAGAGGAGGGGTAGTGTGACCAACGTTGTTGAAGTGAAAAATTTAAAGGTTCATTTTGATGGTCACCAAGGATTTTTAAAGGATTTTTTCTCAAAAGAAAAAAAACTCATAAAAGCTGTTGATGGCATTGATTTAGAAATAAAAAAGGGTGAAATTGTTTCCCTTGTCGGAGAGAGCGGAAGCGGCAAGACAACAACAGGTAAAGCATTACTCAGCTTAACACATCAAAGCGATGGAGAGATCCTCTTTGAAGGAGAGTCTGTCTCTCAAAAAAATAAGAAAGCGATGAAATTATTCCGTCAGAAAGCACAGATGATTTACCAAGATCCTTATCAATCACTTAATCCGAGAAATATAATTATGGACATAGTCGCGGAACCGTTAGTGGTTAATAAACTGGTCACGTCAGAACAGGAAAAAAAGGAACGAGTCATTCAAGCTTTGGAAAGTGCGGGTATAAAGCCAGCTGAACGATTTATGTATAAGTACCCTCACGAATTAAGTGGTGGTCAAAGACAACGGGTAGTCATTGCAAGTGCGTTAATTTTAAATCCTTCCTTTATAGTGGCTGATGAGCCGGTTTCCATGCTTGATGTTTCGATCCGCGCGGATATTTTAAAACTTATGGTTGAGCAGAGAGACGAAAAAGGTATTTCGTATCTTTTTATTACTCATGACCTTTCATTAGCATGGTTGATTTCAGATCGAATTGCCATTATGTATTTAGGGAAAATCGTAGAGGTAGGTGACGCAGAACTTATTGCAGGTTCCTGTCTGCATCCATATTCAAAAGCATTAGTTAGTGTCATGCCTGTACCAAGAAAAATAAAAAATAGAGAAAGAATAATCTTAAAAGGTGAAACTCCCAATCCTGGTCGAATTCCCACAGGTTGTCGTTTTCATCCTCGCTGTTCGGTAGCAACGGATCGATGTAAGACAGAAGAGCCCGTACTAAGAGAAGTGGAAACTGGCCATTTTGTTGCATGTCACCTGGTATAGAAGGAGGAGGATCTTTTGGATAAATTAAATCAGGTTTTGGAGCGGGAACGAAGCGAAGTCATTCATTTGAGCAAACAAATATTCAATCATCCAGAGCTTGGCCTACAAGAAAAATTTGCTTCTTCTATAATGTGTGAATATTTGCAGTCAAGGGGTTTTACAGTCAAAAAAGGTGTGGGTGGTTTACCAACTTCATATATAGCTAGTTTTGAGATGGGCGAAGGTGGCTATCACATATCTTTTTGTGCAGAGTACGATGCACTACCAGAGATTGGGCATGCGTGTGGTCATCATTTAATTGGAATGGCAAGTGTTGCTGCTGGTGTAATGTTGGCCGAACGTTTAAAAGAAGAAGGAATTCCTTTCCGAGTGTCTGTTATAGGTACACCAGATGAAGAAGGGACTGGTGGTAAAATCGATTTAATTCATTCTGGTGCCTTCAGCGATGTGGATCTAGCCATGATGTTTCATCCCGGATTTAGTACGGAGATTCATGTTCAATCTCTTGCTTTCCATTCTTTTGAATTTATTTTTCATGGCCAAACAGCCCACGCTGCTTCAGAGCCTTGGGAGGGAAGAAATGCCCTAGATGGAGTCATTCAAACATTTAATGCTATTAACGCATTGCGGCAGCATGTGAAACCCGATGTAAGAATACATGGAATTATTAAAGAGGGTGGATTGGCGACCAATATTATTCCTGAACGTGCCATTGCTGAATTTTGTGTCCGCTCTCAGGACAATGTCTATCTCGAACAACTAGTTGAAAAAGTTAAAAATTGTGCAAAGGGTGCAGCGTTAAGCACCGGGACGGAACTTGAAATAAAAAAGATTGGTCATTCCTATGAAGCTATGAAAAGCAATCGAGTATTAGGTGACGTTTTTCAAGAATCTTTAGATGAATTGGATTTTATTGATCCTTCCCAATATGAAGAAGGAATGGGCTCAATTGACATGGGGAATGTAAGCAATGTCGTCCCTGCCATTCATCCCGTCCTATCATTAACTGATCAATTTGTTCCAGGACATACTGTTGAATTTGCGCAGATGTGTAATACCGACCATGCTTACGAGACGATGTTGTTAGCAGCAAATGCTATGGCGTTAACAGGATTAAAAGTAGTGAAAGATAAGGGATTACAAGATAAAATTCGTTCTGAATTTGAAGGGAATAGAAAATAAATTTTTCGACTGCACGAGAAATCATTGGTGGTGGAATGATGGTAAACGAGCAAACAGAAGATTATGTGTTCCATAGGGACTTTTCTAAAACGTATCCTATTATCACTCACGGTAAGGGGATCTATCTATATGATGAGAATGGAAAAAGATTCATGGATGCCTGCTCAGGAGCAGTCGCAGCGAACTTAGGCCATGGTGTGGAAGAAATTGCTGAGGCCATGGCTCTTCAGGCAAAGAAGGCTGCCTTTGTACACACGATGAGATTTGAAACAGAGGTATTGTTTAAACTTGCGGAGAAAATTGCAAAGCTTGCACCTCATTCATTGAATAAAGTTTATTTTACTAGTGGTGGGTCGGAAGCTAATGAAAGTGCCATTAAGCTAGCTAGGCAATTTCATAAGGATGCGGGAAGACCTGAAAAACACATTGTAATTGGCAGATGGCAATCCTATCATGGAAACACATTTGGTGCTCTATCTGCCGGAGGCGATATAAAGCGACGACAGACATATACTCCAAATTTAATCAATTTCAACCATGTTCATTCTCCTAACTGTAAGAGATGTCCATATCAAAGAGAGAAAGAGGACTGTGATTATAAACAAAATTGGTCCTGCGTCCGGGAATTTGAAAGCGTTATCAAGAAGCTCGGGCCAGATAATGTCTCTGCTTTTATTGCTGAACCCATTGTAGGCAGTCAGCTAGGTGCTGTCAGTCCCCCTGAAGGCTATTTTAAAGAGATTCGAAAGATTTGCGATCAATACAATATTGTCCTCATAGTGGATGAAGTAATGACAGGCTTTGGACGTACAGGGAAAGATTTTGCTATCCAACACTATGGAATTTCGCCTGACATTATGACGTTCGGAAAGGGAGTATCTGCGGGTTATGCTCCCTTAGCAGGCATGGTTGTACATGATCGCATTGTTGATAGTCTAATAGAAAACAGTAAGGGCAAGTTTGTTCATGGATATACCTACAGCGGTCATCCTGTTTCTGTTGCAGCTGGTCTTTCTGCTTTAACTATTTATGAGCGAGACGGGATTTTAAAAAACGTCCAAGTTGTTGGAGATTATCTTAAACAACAGCTATTGGCCCTGAAAAAACGCTATCCGATTATATTTGATGTGCGTGGAGAGGGGCTATTAGTAGGAGTTGAATTAGCTGCTGATGGTGAAGTAGGAACACCTTTCCCAGAAACGCTGCATGCGTCCGAACGGATTAATAATATTGCAATGGAGCTTGGTGCTGTATTTTACCCTGGTAGTGGATCGCTTAATGGAAATTTAGGAGACCATTTGTTAATATCTCCGCCGCTGAATGTAACATCGGATGAGGTCGACAGTATGGTGAAAATTCTTGGAAATTCCTTACAGATTTTTATAGAAGAATTAAAGGAGGAAATAATGTATGAAATTACAAAATAAATCAGATGAAATTAAAGAAAAGGCCAAAAAACATTTATCTCCTGTCTTAACAAGGGTAACAGAATTAGTTGTAGATAAAGCAAAAGGTGCCAGATTTTGGACGGCGGATGGAGAGGAATATATTGACTTTGTATCCGGTGTGGCTGTAAATGCTGTTGGTCACGCCAACGACGCCATGGTTCAAGCAATTAAGAAACAGGCAGAATCATTTATTCACTTCGGCCTGAACTATGGTTACTATGAATCAGCTGCTAACCTTGCAGAAAAACTTGCTGAAATTACACCAGGTAATTTAGATACTGTGTTCTTTGCTAATTCCGGTGGAGAGGCTATTGATGGAGCATTAAAATTGGCTAAAGCAGCTACAGGAAGACCAGGAATAATTGCTTTTGAAGGTTCCTTCCATGGAAGAACACTTGGAGCAACTGCTATCACTGCTTCTAGCTCCAAATACAGGAAAAACTATGAACCTATTTTAGGTGAGGTATACCATGCTCCTTATCCATATCCATCTCAACTAAAATGTGTGAACGAAGAAGAGATTGTTCCTTATTGCTTGCACCAGCTTCAAAAGATCTTTGAATTACGAATTGATCCATCCCGAGTGGCAGCCATTGTGATTGAACCTGTGATTGGTGAAGGAGGATATTACCCAGCCCCGGCTGAATTTCTCCAAGAACTGAGAAAAATGACAGAAAAACATGGCATTCTCTTAATCTTTGACGAAGTGCAAACTGGTTTTGGGCGAACAGGAAAAATGTTTGCAGCCGAGCATTCTGGTGTAACGCCTGACATTATGGTATTGGCAAAAGCACTTTCAGGTGGAATGCCTCTTGGTGCGATTGTAGCAAGTAGAGAGCTTCATGAAAAATGGCAAGTTGGAGGGCATGGGTCAACCTTTGGTGGTAACCCGATTTCCTGTGCTGCAGCATTAGCAAATATTGCTGTGATTGAAGAGGAAAAACTAGTCGACCGAAGCTGGGACTTAGGAGCAAACATTGTAGTCCGGTTAAAGGAATCTCTAGATGGATTACCTGGAATTAAGGAAGTTCGCGGAATAGGAATGATGATTGGTATCGAATTTCATGAAGATGTTGCTAGCCAGGCTGTTCCCATTATTAAGCAAAAGTGTTTAGAACAAAAACTTCTCATAATGAATTGCGGAGTACAGGGACAAACAATTAGGTTAATGCTCCCTCTCAATATTAATGAAGAGGATTTACATGAGGGCTTATCCATTTTAGAAGAGGCGATTAAAGAAACATTATAAAGGAGGTCAAAGTATGATCCAACAAGCTGAAAGAAAAGGATTGTATATAAATGGTTCTTGGATTCAACAAGAGGAGCAGGAATTTTTTAATAGTATCAACCCTGCGACAGAGGAAGTAGTTGGCTATTGTGCGGCAGCTACACCTTCACAAGTTGATGAAGCGGTAGAAAGTGCCCGATTGGCTTTTAAAGAATGGAAGAACACTCCACTGCCAGAGAGGGCACAATTTCTTTGGAAAGCTGCCAAGGCTTTTGAAGAGAAAAAGGAATTCTTAGCTCAAATGATGACCAAGGAAATGGGAAAAGTAGTAGCTGAATCACTTGGTGAAGTGGGTGTCGTAATTGAAACCTGTAAATATATGGCGGGAGAGGGAAGAAGACTTTTCGGTGAAACCGTTGGTGCGGGTGCTGAAAACCGCCATATTATGATGGTTCGTGAGCCGGTGGGTGTTGTCGCTTGTATCACACCTTGGAACTTCCCAGTCTCCCTGGCTGGCTATAAAATATTAGCAGCCCTTATTAGTGGAAATACCGTTGTATGGAAGCCTGCCTCTGAGGTTGCCCTTTCAGCCCAAATTTTCACAGATATTTTCCATGAGATTGGGCTTCCAAAAGGGGTATTAAACTTAATTACAGGTTCAGGAAGTAAGGTTGGGGCTAAGCTGGCTGAACATAAAGATGTAAAGGTCATCTCATTTACTGGCTCAACGGAAGTGGGGATTAAACTATCAGAAACTGCCGCCAAGACATTAAAAAGAGTAGCTTTAGAGCTTGGGGGCAAAAATGCTGTTATTGTGTTAAAAGATGCAGATTTAAAACTATCTGCGGAAGCGATTGTTAAGGCTGCGTTTACAACAACGGGGCAAAGATGTACAGCCGCTAGCCGTGTCATTGTTGAATCAGAAGTAAAGGATGAATTACTCAACCGAGTTGTTTCTCTAACTCAACAACTAAAAGCAGGAAATGGTCTTGAACCAGGAATTGACATTGGTCCATTAACCAATAAACAGCAGCTAGAAACGGTTGAAAAATATGTAACCTTAGCTGTTGAACAGGGAGCTGTGATAGAATGCGGCGGAAAACGATTAGCAAGTGAAAGAGGATACTTCTATGAGCCTACGATCTTAAGTAATGTAAAAAATAAGGCTGTGGTTGCACAAGAAGAAATTTTCGGTCCGGTTTTAGCATTTATAGAAGTTAATAGTTTTGAAGAAGCGATCGACGTAAATAATGATACCATTTATGGGCTATCTACTTCGTTATTTACAAATAGCCTTTACTATGCGAATCGTGGAGCAAAAGAAATTGAAAGCGGGTTAGTTTACATTAATAATGGTACTTCCAACGCAGAATTGGGTGTAGCATTCGGTGGAACGAAACAATCGGGAAACGGACATCGCGAGGTATCCCATCATGCTTTTGATGTGATGACAGAGTGGAAATCAATTTATACTACCTATTAGGATTGATTAAAGGGAGATGTCTAATGAAAAAGCTTCGAGTTGGAATCGCTTTTTTCTATCATGAATCCCACAGTTTTGCTCCTTTAAAAACGGATATCGAAGCATTTTATAATGAAGGATTTTTTAAAGGAGACGAAATCTTTTCAGCCTATACAGCAACGAAAACAGAAGTAGGCGGTTTTTTGGATGTGCTTTCAAAGGAAGAGCAAATTGAAGTGGTTCCACTTCTATGTGCAGCGGCGACACCTGCTGGACCAGTAACGAATGAAGCCTATCAGCTAATAGAAAAAGAAATGCTGACTGCATTAGAGAAGGCCTACAATTTAGACGGTTTGTTAATAGCTCTACATGGTGCAATGGTCGTAGAAGACCTCTTTGACCCTGAAGAGAAGCTGTTAAGAGAAATAAGAAAAGTTATAGGGAAGGATATTCCGATTGCAACGACTTTAGATATGCATGCAAATGTAAGTGCGAGGATGTTAGAGCATACACCTTATCATTTTGGATTTAAAACCTATCCCCATATTGATATGTATAATCAAGGAGTTAATGCAGCTAATTTACTCATCGAGGTTTTATTAGAACAAAAAAAATATGTCGCTTCTTTCATTAAACTACCCATGATGCCACCTTCAATTAACATGCGTACAGAAGAAGGCCCCATGCATCACTTGATTGAACTAGCATTAAAACTTGAAGGAGAACCTTCTATTATAAATGCTTCTGTATTTGGCGGATTTCCGTATTCCGATATTCCAATGGTGGGGGCTAGTGTTCTTGTTATTGGAAGGGATCAAAACAATGCAGATAGAGTAGCAAAAATGTTAGCCAATCAATTTTGGGCGCTTCGTAATGATTTCATAAAACGACTCCCGACAGTTAAAGAGGGAATCAAGCAAGCTTTATCATTAAAGGAAGAAAAACCTATTGTTTTGGCTGATATCTCTGATAACCCTTTAAGCTGTGGAAGCGGAGACACGACCCTTTTATTAGAAGAGTTTATTAGTATGAATCAACCGCACACGTTATTTGGCGGATTGACTGATCCGGAATCGATTGAAAGATGTAGGAAGGCTGGAGTTGGAAATTTGGTCATGCTTGAACTTGGAGGTAAAATTTCTCCTGAGTTTGGAAGACCTGTTCATGTAAATGCAAAGGTTCGGGCTCTTTCAGCTGGAGTTTTTTACAATAGCGGTCCTTTTAATCAACATTTACGAGTGGATGTGAAATCTGCAGCTTATATAACAGCAGGAGAAGTGGATATTCTTCTCATCGGCCGTCCAATGTCAGCCAATGACCCGGAAATGTTTCGCCATATAGGTATTGAGCCAACCTCTTATACCATTCTAGGGTTAAAAGTCAAAAATCACTTCCGGGCAGCATTTGATCCCTTAATTAGTAAGGTCATCTATGTCGATGCGCCAGGCGTGGCATCGAATGATTTAAAGCATTTTTCTTATAAAAATATACCAGAGAAAATCTGGCCTCTTAAAGATATAGATTATACTGAACTCATGGAGGTATAAGTAATGAAAGTTATTGAGAAGAATTTTTATATTGATGTTCCAGCGAAATTAACACCCGAAGACCAAAAAATGATGATGGATCTCGAATTGGATGCATTTCCAGGAACAGGTGCAGTTGACGAACAGACACTTGTTCCCTTAGCCCGTTATGGAAAACTCATATTATATAAACAGCAGAATGATGAACGGCCTGTGGCCGTTTGCGAGTGCATGAGAGATTACAATAATCCCGATAAAGCCTATATCTTTGGCTATTATGTTCGATCCGATTATAAAGGCAAGGGAGTCGGAAAAATGTTTTTGCAGGAAGTAAGTTCTATTCTGAAAAATGATGGGTTTTCTGTTGTTTGCTTAACTGTTAGTGTGAAAAACCTTCCTGCTGTAAAGTTATATGAAAAAGAAGGATTTGAAATTAAAGAAACAAGATACTCTGAGTTCGGAGTAGGGGAAGATCGATATTATATGGAGAAAGTCCTGTAGCTTCGATATGGAAAAGTTAAAAATGCTGCAGTCTGATATCAGGCTGCAGCATTTTCTATTTAACAAAAGTCCGTTTCAATACAGTTTTTAGTATTTTAGGGTGCATGAGTGTTGTCATTGGATGAATAAGGTTCATTACTTTAAATAACGAGTTATAAACATATTGATTTTGTGACGAAATAAGAAAGATATTTTTTGCGTACCATTGTTGGATGAAGAGTCCTAGCGGTTTTTTCCCCCTTGTTTCTGGATAGCGAAAATCTTCAGTCATGACCATATTCCAGATAGGACAAATGATTTTCGCTGCATGTTTATGAAACGTAGTTGGAATTTTTTTTATGGAATGGTCACTCTTCTTAAAAAGTCGTTGCAGGGCAATTGCTTCTAAAACGGATATACTCATGCCTTGTCCAAAAACAGGATCAATTCTGCAAATGGTATCACCTATAACTAAAAGTCCTTCTGGAAAATGTTTAACTTGTTGATATTGTCTCCAGACAATTTGTGGTATTCGGTAAATGGAGGTGCTTGATAATGGGACAGCATCCTTAATTTCTTCATAAATATCTAGTTTTGGTAATTTTTTAGCGAGTTCTAGAAAGCCGGTATTGTTTTTTAGGATTTCTTTTTCATCTATTACATTATGGTAGCCATTAATGGTGACGAGGAAACGGTTTCCTTCTACTTTTGAAATGGTACCACCAATTTTCTCTACTGGAGGGTTGGGGTATAAAATTTTTATTGCCCAGTCTCTGTCATGATTGTTAGCTAATTGAAAGGTTTTACTAATATAACTTAAGCCTATTTTAGCCTTTGTTTCTGGTATATGTATTCCCAGCTTTTCAAACCACTTAGAGGTAATACCGCTCACCCCACTAGCATCCACTACTAAGTCTGCTAGTATGTTTTCTGTATCGCCACTTCTATCAACAACTTCAACCCCAACAATGATATTCTCTTTTTCCTTATATAAAAAGTTCTGGACCGATTGGTTGTACTGAACTGTTACATTAGGTATTCTCTTAATATATTGTTCTAAGTGCCATTCTAAATGCGGACGGGTTTGGAGAATAGTGGAGTTTTCACCATCAAATCGTAGCTTCCAAACACCATGATGAAACCATGCAAGATCTTTTGTAGAGTTTATTTTTATGGCACCACTTGAATAAAATTTTTCAGTAATTCCTGGAAATAAGGATTCGAGTCCGGATTCACCCGCATGGAGAAGTGCGTGTAGGTGTTCCCCTTGTGGAACACCTTTTCTAGGGAGAGGTCCTTCTGGTTTTTGATCCCGTTCAATGATGAGTACCTCTTGGAAAAAATCAGATAACACACGTGCTGCTAATTTTCCGGAAATCCCTCCACCAATGATTACTGCTTTTTCCTTTCGAGACAAAGGATGAACACCTCACATATCTATTTTTCTTCTTACTAAAGATAGCATACTATCGACACTAGGGATATATTGTTAACTCGAGTAAGTTAATAAAACATTAAGTCAGTCATTTAAATATAAAAACAGTATAATAGAATTACAATTTACATTTTTGGAGTTGAGTCTGTTGAGTCGTTTATTTGCTAAATGGTATGACTTTTTTATGAATCCGCTTGAGAAAAAGAAGTTTAAGAGGATAAGAGATGAACTTATTTCAAAGGCAGAGGGGAATGTCCTGGAAATTGGGGCAGGTACTGGAATCAATTTCCCATTATATAAAGGAGTAGAAAAGGTGACTGCAATAGAACCTAGTCCGCACATGATTGAACGTTCGCTATCCAAAATGAAGCAAACGGTCATCCCTATCGAAATGGTTCAGGCAAGTGCAGAGGAATTGCCTTTTGAAGATAATTCATTTGATACAGTTGTAGCAACGCTTGTCTTTTGTACGATTCCTAATCCAGAGAAAGCTCTTTTAGAACTGCAGCGGGTATGCAAACCTGAAGGGGGTATTTTATTATTTGAGCATGTAAAAATGAAAAGTCAATTTTTAGGTGCACTTCAGGAATGGTTAACCCCGGCATGGAAAAAAGTCTGTGATGGTTGTTGTTTAAATCGGAACACAATGGAGTTATTTCAAGAACACGGAGTCTTAATAAATAGTATTGAAACATATTATAGTGATTTATTTATTTCTATAGAGGCGTCCAATAAGAAATAGATAGACTAGGCACATTTATTGAATATTCTTTTTTTTCTTTCTATAATCGAAATGTTACATAATATGATTCTATACAAAGGTGTGAACAATTATGAAATTAGTAGCGATTGTAGGAAGCTTGCGGAAGGGCTCTTATAACAAGCAATTAGCAGCAACTATTAAGGAGCGGCACGGCCAAACATTCGATTTAGAAATATTGGACCTTGGCTTACTCCCGTATTATGATCAGGATACTGAAAACAATCCTCCTGAGTCTGTAATCGACTTTAAGAGGAAGGTAAAAGAAGCAGACGGGGTGATCATCATTACCCCTGAATATAATTGGTCTATTCCCGGTGTGTTAAAAAATGCACTAGATTGGTTATCTCGTGTTGATAAAGTGCTCATTGGAAAACCAGTGATGACGGCGGGTGCGGCTACTGGAATAATGGGTACTATACGTGCACAGCTCCATTTGCGTCAAATCCTAACCGCCTTACAGGTAACACTTTTGCCGCCAGTTGGCAATGAGATTCTAATTAATCAAGCATCCGCGAAGTTTGATGAAAAAACAGGAAAGTTAATAGATGAAGCAACACTTTCATTTCTTGATGTTGTCATTGAACGATTTGTCAAATTTATTAAAGAATAAGGGATAGTGTATGCCTAAAGACTTTGAATGATAAATAGTGATGGGGCAGTCATAGGTTCCACTCATAGTAAACTATAATATATTGTAGTAAAAGTGAGGTGGAACCTATGTATTTTTTAAGATTAATTTCTGTTGATGTTACACCTAGCCAATTGACCTTCCATAAGCAATCAAAAACAAGACAGCTTGTTTTTGGTGCACTATTCGCTAGTTTGGCAGCTGTTCTCCAAGCAGCGGGCGGTTTTTTACCTGGAGTGGGATATTTTATAAGTCCATTTGCCACAGCTCCCATCATACTCTGCGCCATGCTTTCATTTCCTCTTGGAGTTATGTCCTATATTCTAACAAATCTATTACTACTCATCCTTCAACCAAGTGAATTAATGGTATTTCCTTTCACAACTGGCTTGTTAGGACTTAGTGTAGGAGCTGCTTTTCATTTTTTCAAGAGGAGACTGACCATCATTATAACTGGTGCCATTGTCTTAACGTTAGGAATTCATAGCCTATTATATGTTTTTCATTTCCCCGTTCTAGGTCCACTTGTTTCTAAATCTTTTTCATTTTTTATTACAGGTGGAATTATTTTATTTTCCTTTCTTTATAATTGGATTTGGGTAGATGTTGGCTTATTTTGTTTTAAACGACTTAAGAAAATTAAAGCCTGGTAACCTTCCAAATCACATGACAATATCAATTAAGACAATTCCCTCCAAAGACTGTAATTCTTCTTTGAGTATGGTCTCAAATTCAATGAGGTTACTTGCTCTTCTTCCTTTTATTCCAAAGCTTTCTGCTAATTGAACGAAGTCTGGATTCTTGAAGGTTACTCCATAACTTTTTCCAAACATTTTGTCCATCTGTTGCACCTCAAGTTTTAACATCGAGTCATTTAAAACAATTATGACAAAGGAGAGACCAAGGCGTTTAGCCGTCTCAATTTCTGCAAAATTCATTAGCACACCACCATCGCCAGTAATACAGATTACGGGGTCAGATGGACAAGCAAGTTTGGCTCCTATTGATCCTGGAAGTGCGATTCCCATTGAAGCAAGGCCGTTTGAAATGATACATCTATTTGGCATTTTTGGTTGAAAGGTACGAGCAATTGAAACTTTATGAGACCCGACATCTGAAATTACAATCGTATTCTCCAAAGTATGTCTTTCAATGATATGAAGAACATTTTCAATGGTTAGAGGCTCGCTATTAAGATTGTCAGGTTTATAACTTATTTGGTAAGCTTTTTTTATTTCTTCCTTAAGATTGCCAGAAGGTACCCATGATTTTATAGGAATTTCCATTTGATTCAGGAATTGAAGAGTTTCCTGTATACAACCAACCAATTCACAATCTACAGGATAATATTCATTTATTTCAGCAGGGAGGCTGTCGATATGTAAAACAGGAAGTTTGTTAGGATTCCAATCCTTGGGCAGCTTCTCTACAAAGTCGAAACCAATAACAATTAGGAGGTCAGCTTCATTAATGCCTCGTAAAACCATATCGTTTTCATTAAATCCAAATGTAAAAAAATTTAGTGGGTTCTCTTTATCTAACACACCTTTTGCCATAAAGCTGTGAGAAACTGGCGATTGAAGGGTATTGATAAACGTCTGAAGCTCTAAGATTGCATCTTGCCTAATTACTCCGTTTCCGATAATAAAAAAGGGTTTTCTATGTTTTTGAATAAAAGTGATAGCTGATTTGATTGATTCTAAAAAAGGGATACTTTCAGGTAGAGGAGTCACAGGTAAGGGACTATTTTGAATCATTTGAGTAGAAAAGTTCTCCGGTAATGTAATGGCTACCGAACCTGGTTTCTCCATTTGTGCGATTCTAAAAGCTTTTCGAATTACGACAGGCACAGACACTGCTTCCTTGATTTGTGTGCTCCATTTGGTTGTGGGCTCTACTATTTTTACTATATCTAAATATTGATGTGATTCATTATGATGTCGATCCACTCCAGCTTGGCCAATTAATGCAACCATAGGTGAATGATCAAGCTGCGCGCTAGCAATACCCGTCAATAAATTTGTAGCCCCTGGGCCCAATGTCGCTAAACAAACACCCACTTTTTTTGACAGTCTGCCATATACATCCGCCATAAATGCAGCACCTTGTTCGTGCCTCACATTTATGAACTTAATTTGTTTTGATTTTGATAACGAATCAGTTAAATCAAGCGATTCCTTACCAACAATGCCAAATACATATTCCACACCTTCATTTTCTAAGCAATGTACAAGTACGTCCGTGACTTTCATAGTTCCTCCTTTAGATCGTTATTTCCATTGTTTGGCTTCGTTACAGAAAATGAATATGAACCATAATAATCCTAGTTTTAGCCAATTCTTTATTAATCATTAGTTAGGTACCTGATATACTTTAATGAATCCGCATTGTCTGAAATTTTTTTTACAATAGTAGGATATTTTTCCTCTATTTACCTTGTGTATATGTTAAAACAAGAAAAATTAAAAGGGGTAATAGGAGTTTTGTTTTATAACATTGTATATTTATACATATTTTAGGGGCTATTCTCATGTTTGTAGCCGTTGGTTTCACCTTATTGGCTATGATTTCGATGCTTTATTCTACAAAAACGGAAGGATTACGAAATTGGTCTGCCTTAGCGGTTAAGCTGGATGGCTTACTTCCATTCAGCGTAATTTTGATTTTAGTCCCAGGCCTATACTTGGTATTCACATCGTGGGGATGGGGGAATTCATGGGTAGACATTTCGTTAGCTTTGTTGCTTATTATGACATTTATGGGGCCGATAATTAACTTGCGCAGGTTAAAGTCAATTTTAAATGGTACCATAGCTGAGACGGAGTTGGTCCCGTCAGCAGGATTATTGGAAAAAGTGAGAGATCGTACGCTATGGAATTCTGTTTTTATAATGACGATGTTAACGATCTCTATACTGTTCTTAATGACAGTAAAATTAACTATGAGTGGTTCTATAATTACAATTGTTATAGCAATAATCTTAGGGCTTCTTGCGGCTAACATTCTTATAAGTCGAGCAACAAAAACATTCTCAACAACTAATTTGAAAGCGACTGTAGTGAAGTAATATTAAAAAGATGGTCTCGTAGAAAATCTACGAGACCATCTTTTTTACCATTTTAGAAATCAAAATTATCCGGATCCGCTCCAAATCGCTTGTTCTCGTTTAGTGCATTAATTTTCTCCATGTCACTTTCATTTAACGTAAAATCAAAAATATTAGCATTTTCAATAATTCTGCTTTCTTTGATTGACTTTGGTATGGTTACAATTCTATTTTGTAGATCCCAGCGCAAGATAACTTGCGCGATTGATTTATGGTGAGCTGAAGCAATTTCCTGTAATACAGGGTGTTCAAGTAGACGACCTTGTCCTAGAGGAGCCCAAGCCTCAATTTGTATCTCATGCTTCGTGCAAAATTCTCGTAATTCTGGCTGTGCTAATAGGGGATGTAATTCCACCTGATTGACCATTGGTTTGATCTCTGCAACAGACATTAAATCTTCAAGATGGTGGATATTAAAATTGCTGACACCAATTGCTCTCACTCGACCCTCTTTATATAATGTTTCTAGAACTTTCCACGTTTCTTTATATTTTCCCTTTACTGGCCAGTGAACAAGATATAAATCAACATAATCAAGACCAAGTTTACTTAAGCTTGTTTCAAATGCTTCAAGGACGGTATCATTCCGCTGATCTGAATTCCACACTTTTGTAGTGATAAACAACTCTTCCCGTGGAATACCTGCCTCTTTAATGGCTTGTCCTACACTTTCTTCATTATCATAAAGTGAAGCAGTATCAATACTTTTGTAGCCAGCGTTTATAGCATGTTTTACAGCATGAAGTGCTTCTTCTCCTTGGCGCACTTTATAAACACCAAGGCCAAACCATGGCATTTTAACTCCATTATGTAATGTGGTTGTATCGTGTAAACCTTTCATATCATCAGTTTCCTCCTTGAAATAAATTAAAACTAGTATAGTACTTACTAAAGTTGAAAATCAATGTAATGGGTTTTATGGATTATCGATCCATGTAAAATAGGACCTTGAATAATAGGATACATATATCCTGTTCAAGGGTCCTATTTGATGATTTTCTTAATAATCGGTTACTTCAAAACCTCTGTCAAGAAAAGCTTCAATGACCTCACTAATTTGAAAAGAAACTTGTGGTAGGTCATAGTTTTCAAAGGCATGTTCACAACTGGATTTATAGGCCATAATTTCATCATAATGGCTCATATGACGATTGATATCGTCAGTATGATATTGGCGTGCTTTTTGTCTTTCAATAACTGTATCTCGATCAGCATAAATGAAGAAACGCATGACCCGTTCTCCATATAACTTCTTCAATTTTTCTGTACCTTCAGGATTTAAAGTTAAATAAACAAGATTATGATTCTCGAATGCTTTTACAATATCCTGCTCACAAATACCATAATAGAATCCATCTATTTCTACACTTTCTAGAAACGCATGGTTTTCTTGCATTTTTTTGAATTCTTCTTCATTAATAAAATGGTAGTCTTCACCATTTTTCTCGTATGGACGGGGAGGACGAGTAGTGTAGGAGAGTACAGTTTCCATATCAAACGCAGTTGCCACCATTTTGGCGACAGTTTTTCTTCCAGAGCCATCTGGTCCAGTGTAAATAAATATTTTTTCTTTTTCTTTAATCTTGTACATAGCAAACCTCCTGCAATGAATTATAGATCTCATAAAAAAGAACAATGGGGAACAAGAACAATTATTTTCCCTTACTTGATTTTTGGGGATACTAATAGTATAACAGATTCTTATATAAAAATCTGACTTTTCTGCTTTTTGGGACCAGTTAGTGAAGATGTGGTCTGGAAAAAATGTATTGTTCATTTCTCTAAAAGGATATAAATGTTACAAAGCTGTGAACGAACTAGTGTTTTAAATTGATTTTTATTCACACGAATATAGCAGGTTTTGTCATTCATATCATAAAATAAAGAATATACAATGCCGGTGTAGTGAAAAACGTGGAGTATCCATAAAAGAAGAGAAAAAACAACTAGAACTGAGGTGGATGGGTATGTGGCCTTTTGATGGCAAGAAAAAGAAGTTTGAAAGGGATGAAAGGCCATATTATTATTCCCTTAAACAGACCACTGGAGGAACTGAGTTTCAAGAAATGGTTAGTAAATTGAAAGAATTGTTTTCCAACACCTCCAATCCATTCATTATTTTGTGTGTGGGTTCTGATCGCTCAACAGGAGACTCACTCGGGCCTCTTGTGGGTACGATGTTAAAAGATAGAAAGATTCCTTATCCTGTTTATGGAACATTAGAAGAACCAGTCCATGCATTAAATATAAAGAAAATAATGAAGGATATTTTTCAAACTTATCATGAGCCATTTATTTTGGGTATTGATGCCTGTTTGGGTGATGAAAGGCAAATAGGGTACATCTTGCTAAAGGAAGGTCCGTTTATACCAGGAATGGCCTTAAACAAATCTTTACCTAATGTTGGGGATTATCATTTGAAAGCAATTGTTAATTACCTAGACCCGCTATCACCCACTCAATCACTTAATAATACAAGATTGTTTGTCGTTATGAGACTAGCTGAAATGATGGCAAGGATGATTACGGATGCTGTTTTTGATGACTCTAGGGGCCCTAATTAAGTAAACTTAGAAGAAATGCAAGGAATTTTATCGTGGAAAATCCATCCATAGAAGTTGATGTTTACAAATAGATTAAGATATAATTGGTACAATGTATACCTAGAAAGAAGGAGAAAAAGTGGGGAATAATTGGGTAGAGGAAGACCTAATATCTTTGCGTGAAAGAGTCTATATACACATAAAAGACTTGATCTTAGAAGGTGAATTTAAAACAGGAGATCGTTTAGTGGAGCGTGAACTGGCTGAACGATTGAATATAAGTAGAACACCTATTCGTGAAGCGCTATTTAGATTAGAATCACAAGGGTTTGTCAAAACAGTTCCTAGGAAAGGTGTAATCGTTGCAGATATTTCTGAGAAGGAAATTATCGAAGTATTTACAATTCTTTCGTCTCTTGAAGTATTGGCAGCAAAATTAGCCGCTCAAAAGTTAGATGATGAAACGAAAAGTAAATTTATTGAATACAGTCAGAAGATTGAAGCCTGTTTAAAGGATGATAATGATTCTGATTTCTCTTCGCTACATGGTGAATTGAATCATCTCCTATACAGTTCTGCTAAAAATAACAAGCTATATGAAATGCTGAGTGGATTATCTGATTATATTAGGGCATTTGCAAAAACGGGATATAAAAATCCAGGCCGCCCAAAGAAGTCTATGGAAGAACATTTGAAAATTATGGAAGCCATCGTAAATCAAGAAGTGGAGATGGCTGAATATTTGACTAAAATTCATATCGAAAATTCACGCAAAGCCTATATTGAAGCCGTAAATTTAGGAAAGAAAAACAAATAAAAAGTGAAACTTCATCAACGGATGGAGTTTCACTTTTTTGTATTTATACTCCTATGACAAGTGAAGAGGTTAGATTTTTTAAAACCTTTGCTACACTCATTGATACAATGGGGCTAGATTTTGGGTTTTGTGTATAAGGATTGTTTTGCACTGAAATCTCCACCTGACCAAAATAGCCTTTTGCTATGATTGTATGTGTGTTTTTATTGATCGTCGGGTCTACATACACTTGAACCTTAGTATCCTCAAATCCTATACCAGCAAGACTTAATGCAGCTGAGACATTTACATTTTCCGGGAATAATTTAGCGGCGTGTCTAGCATTGCCATCGAAAATGCAATACGGCTCTTGGATAGTTTCAAGATTTACTTTTTCCTCTGCAATTGTTCCATACCAACTTTTTGGTGGTTTCCTCGTAATAAGTTTTATTTCATCAATCTCACCTAAAATGCCAGCAGCTATTCGATCTAAGCCAGCAATAGCTGCAGAGGGGATAAACAGTTGTTTGTTTTGGATAGTGGCTGTTTTCATCAATGACTCATAGAAGTCAATATTTGCAAGTGCACCGACGGAAAGAATAACTAGGTTACTCCCTGATGTAAGGGATTTTTCACCGTAGAGCTGGAGGGCATGATGTCCAGCTGCTTCAATAATGATATCTAAATTTTGATTAAAAAAAACTTCTTCCTCCGTTGTAACCGTACAATGTACGGGGGGAGTATCAGTCGGGTTTAGTGGGGTTCTAACTAAAATAGCTTGAAGTTTTACATTTCCAGCCTGTCCGGACGCAATTAATTCGCTAATACTCCTACCAAGTGTTCCGAAACCTATAATACCAGCTCTAAGCATATTTATTCTCCTCTTGTCTAAATTTTAACAAACTATAAATCTTTTTAACTATGTAGATATTTTTGTATACCGTATACCAATAATTTTCTTTATTCTATCTAAAACAAGTTTTGAAATCAAGGCTTAAATTATGAATATATATAAACTTCTAAATTTTCAAAATTGTTTTGCAAAATATTCAGAATAATGATATATTAATTTCAACCTTATAGTTAACAAGGTCTACATAGTGAAAAAGGAAGGGGTGAAGCTCAAAAATACCTGGAGGATCATTCTACAAGAACAAGATCTCGTTATTTGTAGTATGAATACTTAAGGAAGGTAGGAATTGCAGATTAAATGTTTCTATGTTTATTGGATAAGAAGGGTATTATGTTTTTCTTTTTATAACCATGGTATACAATCTACAAAATACAAAATAATATTTTTAGCGAAAATTCTACTATTAAAAATAACACTTGTTTAGCTCTAAGGTGACCAAAAGGATTTTTGAAGTAGAGGAAATACACCATGAGTAAAGAACAATTTTTAACTAAACTCCTCTCCTGCGCTCCTTTCCAAGAAATTTAAGGAAGACTTTCGTATTGTTTTAAATTTTTTAAGATAACGGAGGGGAACTATGGAATTAACAATGGCTCATTGGGTTTATTTAGTTGTCACTGCAGCAGTAATTGTTATTATGCTATTTAGAAAAGGTGTTGTTTTACCTCTTATTATTGGAACTTTTTTAGTTGCCGCAGTGTATAAAGGGAGTTTAATTGCAGGGTTTCAGGCTGTCTTTAACGCTAACCTTGTTGCAGCAAAGGAGTTATTCAGTATTTTCCTGATTATTTCCATTATGATTGGTCTCCTTAATTCTTTAAAGGATTTAGGCGCAGATAAAAGGATGGTCGTACCAATACAAAAAATAATGATTAACGGCCATGTTTCATATCTTGTATTAATGGTCACGACCTATGTTATTTCACTCTTTTTCTGGCCAACTCCAGCTGTACCACTAATTTGTGCTTTGTTAGTTCCTGCAGCAGTAAGTGCAGGATTGCCAGTTATGACATCTGCAATGGTTATTGTCATTGCGGGTCAAGGAATGGCACTTTCATCAGATTATATTATGCAAGTAGCTCCTATGCTAAGTGCAAAAGCGGCGGGAATTGATAAATCCGCTGTATCGGATAAGGCATTCATTCTTTCTCTCATTACTGGGTTAAGTTCTCTTGCGATTGTGTATGCGACTCATAGGAAAGCTATTACAAAAAAGGTTGGCTCTAAGAGTAGTATTAATAAAGATGAAAAAGCGTATTTTGAAGTAAACGAAGAGCTTGCAGCTACAGTTGAAGAAAGTGCTGAAATTAATCAAAGAAAAGAAACTTGGGGTAAAATATTTGCTATTATTGTGCCTTTGGCTATGTTAGCTGTTATGATTTTTATGTTCCAAACCAAAATTGGTAATGGTGCTGGATTTGAGGGTGGAGACGGTGCAGCTTTTATCGGTGGAGTTGCAACTATACTTTTAGTTTTGGCCACTATTGCTTTTAACAGAATACATGCACTCGATAAAATTAGCGAACATATTACAGAAGGATTTGTTTTTGCATTTCGTGCAATGGCACCTGTAATTCCAATTGCAGGTTACTTCTTTATGGGTAGTGGAGATTTCTCTGCGTCAATTCTTTCCTTAGGTGAAGACGCGGCCAAACCAGCATTTCTATTTGATTTAATCCAAGCAGGACAAAACTATATTCCGCATAGTCCATTGTTTGCAGCATTTAGTATTTTAATAGTTGGAATAATTACAGGGTTAGATGGTTCTGGATTTGCGGGGCTTCCTTTAACAGGTGCTTTGTCAGGAGCGATTGGGCCTGGAAGTCACATTGATCCTTCGGTTCTGGCAGCAATTGGTCAGATGGGTGCGGTTTGGAGCGGAGGGGGAACACTAATTGCCTGGTCATCTCTTGTGGCCGTAGCAGGTTTCCTACAAGTATCACCATTAGAGTTGGCCAGAAAAAACTTCCTACCAGTAATAACTGGACTTATTTTAGCAACTATTTTGGCAGTTATCATTTGGTAAAAAGTTATTTGTTCTAACCTGAAAATATTTAAGTATAAATGTTAATGGTTATTCAAAATTAAGGGGTTTCCCAAAAGTTAGAAAGGACCTAACTTTTGAGATGCCCCTATTTTTATAGGAAATTAGAGATTGTTAAGTTAAGGGAGACTGTAAAATGAAAACGAGGTGTTGAGGGGATGAAACCAATTAAAGTAGGCTTAATTGGCCTTGGTAAATTGGGCACGGCAATGCTAACTCACTGGGATCAACAAAGGCAATCAATAGGTCTATACCACCCTAATCGAACGAAAGCAGAACAATGTGTTCAGAATTATCAATCCAGCTATCTCTTAAAGGAAGAAGATTTATCGGAAGTAGATGTGTTAATCCTGGCACTTCCAGCGATGGAGGTAATCCCATTTATCTCAAGGCTTAAACTCCAAAGTAATATGAAGCATTCGCCATTTCTCATTAATATGGCAACGAACCTTCCTACGAATAAAATCATCACCGAGTTTCCTTTCTTAAAGGTTCATGGAATAAAATATATGGGACATGCAAAAGATTTATTGGAACATGGAAATGGCCTATTTATTTCAGAAACAGTTTTACCACCAATCATAGAGGAATTCTATCAGTTTATTGGAAAGATAATAATAGACAGTGAAAATTGTTTGAAGGAAGTCAATAAATTAGCTACTTATTTTTCATTAAAAACGGCGATTCATTTAGAGAATGAATTTACAAAAAGAGGTTTATCACCGGAATATCTAAAAAGAGCTTTAACATCCCTTGCTCCTGAGGTTATCCGTTCGTATAGTGAGGGGAGTCTTGGACATTTTGCGAAGGAAATTGTGAAACAAATTCATGAAGAAAAGTGAAGGTCATTGTAAAGAGGTGTCATTAGATTGACACCTCTTTTAATGTTCACATTCAACCTAAGAACAATTGTAAGACAAATAAATACAACATTACGCATGCAATATAAAGCCCAGCGAAGGATAAATTCCAATTGGACACTTTGTAGGAGCTCTCCTTTACAATGTTTGACATAAGACCTAACGTGGCGTTATATGGCCCCACAAGAAAGGAGGAAACAGCTCCTGCCAACATAGCTACTGTTAATATATGAGGAGATATCCCTATGACCTTTGGATTTAAGCCCTCAAGCATTAATGCAAGAGAAACAGCAGGATGAAGTCCTAGAAAAGCAAAAGCCAGAGGGATTAAGGGCAGTAAAAGTAAAAAGATTTCCACACCAGCAAAACTAATAAAATGATTGACTAGCGCGTCCAACCAGACATTGGTATGAGAAACGTTGATAGTTGAAATAAAAAAACCTGCTGATAGATAAATGAAGAATTGGTCTTTCATACTTACAGAAAAGGATTGAAAATGCGTAATTAAGTGTGAACCGAACTCTTTCCCTTTTTTTAAAAATAGAGACCAAGTAAGCGAAAAAGGGATGACCATTAAGGATATTAGAATTAAAAACGGATAAGGAAACTTTGTTTCTACTAATGAAATAACAACATTGAAAATAATAATAGCTAGAAAAATTTGAAAGACTCTACCAGAACGAGGGGACTGACTAGAATCTATCGTAGCAGCAGTCTCATGTATGGCAGTGTTTTCTTGATTAGGGGTCATAATTTTTGCTTTACGAGAACCAATATACCAGTCAATCCCCATGCCAAAGATACTTAAGGGAACAACATAAGGCAAAATTGATACCCAGCTTACGTCCGTCATTGTAATGACAATGCCGACAATGGGGGTAACAGGGGCCCACAGTAAAGGCATGGCGAATCCTCGCGTAATGGCTCTGCTCATGAAGCGTTCTTTATTTTTTACTGGAATGATATCTAATGCAGGCCTTATAGAGTAGTAAGTCATTGGTAAGGTGGCAAGATTCATAAAGATACTAAAAAAATAGGATATACCCGATGTAATCATATAGAGTTGTCCAGAGGTTTTCACTTTCTTTTGAATAATCGTTTGAATACCTCCGCTGTAACCTCCTAATTTAATCGGTATTCCTAAAATTGGAATCAATGTAAACATAGTTAGCAAGTCCAGCATTGGACCGAAGGATAGGATATAGTGCTGCCAAGAGGCTCCGCTCGACCACAATAATACAGAACCGAGGATCAAAAATGTGCTTCCCAATAGTTGGACAAATCGTTTCGCTTGAAATAATGTCCATAGGACTATAACAAGACTTAAACAGGATATTATGGGGCTAATATGGAACATAGGCAAAAGAACATCGAATAAATACAATAAAATAACCGAAAACAGCATAAATCTAAGCATATTTACACCCTTACCTTTAAAGTTGTATACCAAACGTATTTTTTTTTGGATATTGTCACGTTTTATCCATATTTTTAAATTAATTTTGGTATTTGGTATACAAAATGTTGTTTTATTTTTAATCACATAATACAATTACAGTATCAAATAACTATTTATATAGGGGGATATAACATGTTTAACTTTCTATTTGGATCTAAAAAAGCGGCGGAGAAAGCTGAAAAGAAATTAGCATCACTTAAAAAAACATTAAAGTTCTAAAATCTTCGATTACAAACCGCCACTTTATGTGGCGGTTTTTTCATTTATTAGACACAAAACCAAAATATAAAAAAACGGAGAGACACCGCTTTTCTCTCCGGATTTTGTATATAAAGAAGATCTCTTATGGCTAATTATTTCTTAAACGGCTACCTCATCTGATTTTACTAGCTTAGAATTTACAGAGTCATCACTGTTACCAGATGCTTTAACGATCTCGCTTAATTCCTCTCGAGCGGCTTCAATTGTATCAAATCGTTCAAAAAACTTCACAGCTATATGATTTACGTATTCTTTTCCTTCATAGATTTCAAATAGTTGAATTTTCATATTTTCATCAAGTACTTTTGCAATTGTGTATTTCGCCTTTAACTTATCAAAGAAGTAGAAGTGATAGGTTTCAACAGGCTCTAAACCATCATTCTCGAGAATTGTTTGAAACGTATCCTTATTCGTTAGTACAATATATTTTCCCAAATAAAACACCCCTTTAAGTAAGTATTAAACCATTTGTAATTAAGTATAATGAATAAAAAAATTATTAAAGTGCTCTATCACCCCTAAGTGGAACATTGTATACCAAAGTACTTGTTAACATTTTATCTCAAGTAGATTAAATGTTCAAGATATATTCGAAATATTTAAATAATTATTGAAATTACAAAATCCAGTTTGCTTCTTCCACAAAAAGATTGTATACTTCAGGAAAGGTTCAAATTTTTTAGAATAAATAGAAAGGGGAAGTTTTATGCCAAAAGTTATTCTTCATGTAGATGGGACAACAATTGAACAAGAAGTAAAAGATAATGCCAATTTAGTAGTGCTAGCAGGGACACGCCAATTGCCTAAATTAAAGTATGGTTGTGGTATGGGACGATGTACTAAATGTACGTGTATTGTTATAAACGGCGCAGACTCATTAGCACCACCAAATTGGAAAGAAGAAAAAATGCTAGGTGAAAAAGTAAATGAGGGATACCGTCTTACATGCCAATTAACAATTCAACAAGATATTGAAATCTCTCAAGAAAATATTACAATCCAGGCTCCAAAGAAAAAATCAGCATATCAAGCATAATGCGCTTTTTTTTAAAAGGAAGATGGTATACAAAATACAATGATTACCGGTAGGTGAATGAGTGTTGAATAGTTATGATCTTACAGCCATGACATGGAAAGAAGTAGAAGAAGCTTTACAGACTGTGAAGTTTGCTATTATTCCAATTGGGGCACATGAACAGCATGGACCACATATGGTAGAAAGCTGTGATGCAGTCTTAGCAGAAAGAATGGCGAAGAAACTAGGTGAAAGAATGTTTCCCTATGCGCTAGTTACTCCTACAATTAATATGGGTGTTTCACCACATCATTTGAATTTTCCAGGGACCATATCGTTGCAGCCAACGACGTTAATAGCCATTTTAAAGGATGTCATTTCATCCTTAAAGCATCATGGTGTGAAAAAGTTTTTATTATTAAATTCTCACGGCGGAAACCAATCGACGCTTAATGTTGCTTCAATGATAATAACGGAAGAATTGAATGTTGAAGTTTATTATGCCAAAACGACAGCTTCTGCAAAAGAGGCAATTAAAGAGCATGTGAAATCCACATTATTTGGCCATAGCTGCGAACGAGAAGTTTCAGAAGCACTCTATTTAGCACCCGAGCTCGTCCGTCCTGAACAATTAGGGAAAGGTGATATTCAGGTAGAAGGAAGATGGAAACAGCTTAGACCTGGTAAAGCAATTCAAGGGTTTTATTACTACGAAGAAATGACCAAAAATGGTTGTATTGGTGATGGAACCAAAGCAAGCTGGGAGATAGGGCGGCAGATTGTCGAAGAGTCATTAGATCAACTTACTCTAGAACTTTATAAATTAATCAATATTAAAGTAGATGTGCAAAATTAAAACGTGAAAATAAATAATCTTTAAAAAATTCTAAAAATTATATTTACAAATAAACAACTTCTTGATAGTATTAATTCAAGGTATACCAAATGGATAGTTTCATAGAGTAAAAGGCTGTTGGACAGTGAATAAAACAACAATCTTTTTATTTTTTAACTAATTTGGTATACAAAATATCAAATACCAAGAAAAACATTGGTACCTACATAAAAAAAGAGGAGGAGTTTCAGTTGACACAATTATTATCAAAAGATGAATTTCGCAAGGAATTAGAAGAAGCTATTAAAGGAAATCATAGCCAAAAGGCTCCATTCACAGTAGCTTGGGCCGAGGGAAGACTTGAAAGAAAACATTTTGCTAGTTGGGCTGAAAATCATTACCACTATGTAGGACCGTTTGCAGATTACTTAGCTTATATTTATCACAATACTCCAAGCGATCCAAAATTCGAATCGGCAAAAGACTTTACATTACAAAACATGTATGAAGAAGAAATTGCTGCAGATCGCCATACTGATTTACTAATTCGTTTTGCTGAAGCATGTGGTACAACAAGAGAACGCATTATCGACCCGGCCAATATGGCGCCGACTACTTTAGGGTTACAAAGCTGGTGCTACGCGGTTGCGGCGAGGGAAAATTTCGTTGTAGCAACAGCAGCATTAGTTGTAGGGTTAGAATCTCAAGTGCCTGATATCTATAGAAAGCAGACTCCAGCATTACGCGAACAATATGGATTTACTGATGAAGAAATTGAGTTCTTCGACTTACACATCGTATCTGACGAGATCCATGGTGAGCGTGGATACAAAATTGTTCTAGACCATGCTGATACTCCTGAATTGCAGCAACGATGCCTAGAAGTTGTACGGACTGGAGCAAAAATGCGCCGTATGTACATGGATGGGCTATGGAGAGAGTATTTAGAACAAGATTTAGGCGCGTTAGTTGAAGCGAAATAATAATCATATATAACGGATTTAAATGAATCATTCTGAATCCGTCCCTTTGACAGGCCGTCATTATAATCTTGTAGTTTAGAGGTTTAATTGACGGCCATTTTTATAAAATAATCCATGTTTTACAGGATTAAATCAATCATGAAAAAGGTGATCGTAGTGCTTACAACAAAAGTAGCAACCTTCAATAATTATATTAATGGAGAATGGCAAGAATCAGTAAGCAAGAAAACGTTTAATAGTGTGAACCCAGCCAATAACGAAGATATTGTCGGCAGTTTCCAAGCATCAAACAAACAGGATGTACAATTAGCAATTGAATCTGCCCATACGGCCTTTCCTAGCTGGTCTCAAACTGCACCATCAAAACGGGCGTCCATCTTAAATCAAGCGGCAAGTATTTTAGAACAAAATGTTCAAGCCCTTGCTGAAGAGTTAACTAGAGAAGAAGGTAAGCACGTTGATGATGCCAAGAATGAAGTGTTACGTTCTGCGCAAACTCTTCGGTATTATGCAGTAGAAGGTCAAAGCTTTACAGGGGAGACCTTTCCAAATGATGACTCAAATATGAAAGTTTCAACCGAAAGAGAACCGCTTGGGGTGGTGAGTGTAATTACTCCTTGGAACTTTCCACTTTCTATTCCTGCTAGAAAAATTGCTCCTGCATTAATCACAGGAAATACGGTTGTTTTTAAACCTTCTTCTGATACTCCACTGATAGCCTTACGTTTAGTCGAAGCATTGGATAAGGCTGGAATTCCTAAAGGTGTTATTAATTTTGTAACCGGGAAAGCATCTGACGTGGGTGATTTGTTGGTGACGCATCCTTCTGTTCGGGCAGTGACTTTTACAGGATCAACTGCTGCAGGGGAAGATATTCATAAAAAGGCAGGATTTACGACGCGTACACAAATGGAGCTTGGAGGGAAAAATCCGTTAATTGTTATGGATGATGCCGACCTCAATCTAGCAGCTACGTTGGTTGTTAATGGAGGGTTTTCCTTAACGGGGCAAGCATGTACAGGAACGAGCAGGGTCATTGTTTTAAGAGATGTTAAAGACGAATTTGTTCAAAAACTTGTGGAAAAAACTAGTGCCCTTAAAATAGGACATGGTTTTGAGCCTGGTGTTAAAATTGGACCGCTTGCGAATGAAAAGCAATTGAAAAACGTCTTGAAATATGTGGAATATGGAAAACAAGATGGTGCGACATTGGAATACGGTGGTGACCATTTAACTTCTGGTGAATACCAAATGGGATTCTATGTTAAGCCAGCAATTTTTACAAATGTTAACCCCAATTCCCGAATTGCGAAGGAAGAGATCTTTGGTCCGGTTGTGGCTGTGATAGAAGTAGATACATATGAAGAAGCTATCGCCATTGCAAATGATGTCGAGTACGGCTTGTCTGCCTCAATCGTGACGAATAATCTAAGGATTGCCAACCAATTTACAAAGGATATACAAGCAGGGACCGTAAAGGTGAATCGCACTACAACTGGTAATTTAATGAATGCACCTTTTGGAGGTCTAAAAAAATCAAGCACGTCCACTTTCCGAGAGTCAGGAAGAGTTGGGTTAGAATTCTTTACTCAATTAAAAACTGTGTATATGGGCTATTAAAAAATTCTTAATGTGAGGAGATTCTACATGAAATCAGTACTAAAACTAGAATTAGAAGAAGCTAAATTAATGATTGAGGCTGCTAAAAAGAGGTCGGAAGAAATTGATGTCCTCGAAACAATTGCCATTTGTGATGATGGGGGAAATCTACTTGCTCTTGAACGAATGAATGGAGCACGTATTACAGGACCAGAGATTGCGATTGCTAAAGCCTACACTGCTGCTGGACATAAACGCTCCACCCATTTATTTAACAAAGAACCTAATGGCCCTGCCCTACCAGGAAATGAAGCATTTGGAATCCAAATGATGCTCCCTGGAAAATTCGCTATTTTTGTAGGTGGTTTTCCTATTGTAGTAAATGGAGAAGTAGTAGGTGGAATTGGTGTAAGTGGTGGAAACGGTGAGCAAGATACGGCCGTAGGAACAGCGGCATTACAAGCTTTACAAAGCTATGTAGCTAGTACAGGTCATGAGGTTATTACCACGGCGGATATAAAAAAATAATAGTAAAAGGACCTCATTCAGGGGAGAGGTATAGGCTGAATGGGGTCTTCAAACTACTACTCTCAAATTAATAATGAAAAGGTATAAAAAGGGGGAGAGTTAACTGAAAGCCTATCTGGAGTTAGCAATTGGATTTGCCCGCACTGGTGTAACCGGTTATGGGGGCGGCCCCTCGACCATACCGTTGATTGAGTTTGAGGCAGTCAAAAAATATAAATGGATGACAGAAGAAGAGTTTGTTGAGATTTTAGCCTTAGCCAATACCATGCCAGGCCCAATCGCTACCAAAATGGCGGCGTATATCGGATATAAAGTTAAAGGATCTATTGGGGCAGTAGTCGCCATCCTAACTCACATTCTTCCTTCGATTATTGCAATGATCGCTTTATTAGGTGTTCTATATTCTTACAAGGAATCGCCCATTGTCAGCGGAATGGTCCAAGGAGTTACCCCTGTTATTGGCTTTATGTTAGTCGAGATGGCGTATCGATTTTTCCAAAATGGTCGTAAAGGGATAGGGTTACAAAAAATGGTTACTCTTTCAGTGGTATCTCTAGTCTTTGTGCAGTTCCTTGGTTTACATCCGGGAATCTTAATAGCTATTTTTCTAATCGTTGCCTACTTGATTGCAGATCGTAAAGAAAAAGCTGCTACAGGCACCACTGAGGTACTTATTCAGAGAAAGGAAAAAAGCTCATGATTTATTGGCACATCTTTTGGTCTTTTTTCATTGCTAATTTACTGGGGTACGGAGGAGGGCCTGCGACCATTCCTCTAATTCAAAATGAAGTGGTCAATCATTACCATTGGATGACCTTATCTGAATTTGGCGATGTTTTAGCAATAGCGAATGCCTTGCCCGGTCCAATTGCGACTAAGATGGGGGGGTATATTGGTTTTCAGTTAGGAGGATTTTTGGGAGCCATTATTGCGCTAATTGCTACCATACTACCATCTGCTCTTGCTGTCATCTTATTATTTAAATTTGTAAATCTATTTAAAGGCTCTCCAAAGGTAACCTTAATAACAAGAGCAGTACAGCCTATTATTGCCATCTTACTTGCCATAATGGCTTATCAGTTCTTTTTAACAGCATTTGAAAATAGTGGGATATTCCATTTAACCCTTTTGGCTGGGGTCAGTTATTTTGCTTTAATGAGATTCAAAATTCATCCCTCCTTATTAATTCTATGTGCATTAATATATGGCGGAGTATTTCTCTCGTAAGCTAGCATTTTTTTAAACTATGGCTGTGTTAAAGAACAGTTTTAATTTTTACACCCTATTGATTGGAGTGGAAGGCACGAAGACTCCTGTGGGAGTATGGTTCAGGGGAGACCCCGCAGGCGCAAGCGCCGAGGAGGCTCGCCGAAACACCCACGAACCGCTTGTGCCTGGAGCGGAAATCAATAGGCAAGTTTAACAGAGCTAAAACTATAAAAATAAGCAGGTGGAATAGATGGACATAAGATGGGAGGAAAATAATCTTTTATCGATTCGTGAACATGCCTATTTGTTTCTAAAGGAAATGATTTTGGAAGGCGAATTGAAGGCAGGTGACCGTTTAATTGAAAGAGAACTTGCAGGGAAATTAAACATAAGTCGAACGCCTATAAGGGAAGCATTATTCCGGCTTGAGTCTCAAGGCTTTGTTAAAACGGTTCCCAGGAAAGGGGTCGTCGTTTCGAATATTTCTGAAAGTGAAGTAATTGAGGTTTTTACAATCCTTGCTTCGTTAGAGGTTTTGGCCGTAAAGTTGGCAGCACAACGAATGGATCAAGAAACTCAATTAGAACTAGAACAAAAGATTCAAGAACTGTTAGCATTAGAAAAGCAATCGGAAGAGGATTTTAATCTTGAACATATTCAGATGAACCGGTTGATAAATAAAGCATCTAAAAGTCCAAAATTATTCGAAATTTTATCTGGCCTTATCGATTATATACACATGGCAGCTAATATGGGCTATGAGACTCCAGGTAGAAGGAAAGAATCATTAAGAGAGCATATTGATATCATGAAAGCTTTAAGGGATAAAGAAGCGGAATTAGCAGAGTATTTAATGAGAATCCATATTGAAAACTCTAAAAAAGCATATATCAACTATATAAAAAATATTAAAGTGAAAATGAATAGAAGAGATAAAGTGAAAAGCACCTAAAATAATTTAGATTAATATAAGGGAGGAAATGATCATATGCCAAACATTCATTTCAAAAACAGTAATAAGCGGTTAGAGGTTCCGGACAATTCAAATATTTTGAGAATGTCACTCCGTTATGATGGGGAGTTGCCTAATCGTTGCGGTGGAGGTATTTGTGGTACCTGCGTTTTTAAAGTTGAAGAAGGTTCTGAATATCTTGACAAGGTAAAGGTACAGGAACGAAGAAAATTAGGTGAAGAGTGGTTAGGAAATGGATATCGTCTTGGGTGTCAAACCTTTGTGACAAATGGGGATATTACGATTTCTTGGGATGAGGAAATTACCAAACAAGTAATTAAGAAAAAGCCGGAAAAGATTCAAAAAGAAGTATCATCCGTAAAATAAATCCAAGTAAAGAATATTAATCTATAAAACTTTCTATTCGGGGTGAGATCATGTGGGCATGTGACAGGCATATGAAAGAAATATTACCATTCTTAGAAACTCCCCATATTAGTAAAGCTTCCTATCATATAAAATGTTCACTTTGTGATAGTCGTGCACTTGTAAAAGTTTATTATACTCATCAGCCACTGCAATTAAAAAAGAATAAAAAACTACGATCATTAGCCTAACACCTGGTTCAGGTGTAATAAATAAATCCACAAACCTTCCTAAATGGTTAGAAGGTTTGTGGATTTATTTTTTTGTTACATCTACTCCAGGAGTGGATTTTTATAGAATATTATACCAGAGAAATGAATTCCTATTTCACCGTAATTTGTCAAATCCCTCCGACTTTCTACTTGTTTTTATGATTTAAATCGAATAATTTGTCGTTTCGATGTATAATAAGGACTTGCAAATTTCTCTTTATAAGAAGGAGGGCGTTACTCTAATGGAATGGACATTAATTTCGTTATTTGTGGTTTCCGTACTACTGCTAATCTTTTCTATTCTTAAAACGAATCATGCTGCAAAAGTAGAACATAAACAAATTGATTTAGCACATATTTCAACAATGAAGGAAATCAATGCGATTCAAGAGACGATTCGTAATATGGAACTTGACATGGAAGTGGTGATGAAAGAGGCAGGTGTTCAACTTTCTTCTAATGAAAAACTTTTCACGCGTGAAGTACTAGATTTATATAAACGAAATTATTCAGTTGAGAGCATTGCTGAAATGAAACAAGTAACAGTAAGTGAAATTGAACAGCTGCTTATACCTTACCAACACTTAAAGGATGAAGGGAGAAAAGTTGCCAATGAGAATTAACTTATTAAGCAGCTTTGCAGCAGGTATTCTACTTACCACAAGTATTTGTAGCGTCGTGTACCTTACGCATGATCATGCATCTACAAAAACAAAGGAAACCGACAAAACAATAACTATGCAACCATCTGTAAAAGAAATGGAAAAGAAGCTGGTAGCTAAAGGCTACATAGTTCAAAAGAAAGCAGATTATGATAAAAATTTAAAAGCAGTAAAGGATGCTAAAACAAAACAGGCAGCAACAGAAAACGATAAGCCTTCTAAGACAGTAGTAACCGTTAACGTAACCGAGGGTATGACAAGTTTCGATGTAGGAAAAATGCTTATACCAACTAAAATCGTTTCAGACGCTTTCGAGTTTTCTCAAATCATAGAGCAAAGAGGGCTTTCGAACAAATTGCGACCGGGGACATATGTAGTAGATAGTGAAATGACATTCGACCAAGTTCTTTCAACTATTTTTAAGTAAAAAAAATCAATTACATCAATAAAAAGTACTAGGTTTTCAAATACCTAGTATTTTTTTATAGGCTTATAACTAGTTCAAAAAAAGAAAAAATTTAACAATGACATTATCGGTGTGATTTCGTTTACATTTCACAAAATGTGACTTATTATTTATTTATAGTGTAATGATAATGGCAAGGTAATTATTTAAGTAATAACCATCCAAGCTGAAATTATCTTCATTCTTTATAAATCTGTTGTTAAAGAGGAAGTAGGCATATGACCAATAAACGTAAAAAATATAATTTTATTCAGCGCTTAGGACGAGCGTTCAAGTATAATTTCATAAAACTGCTACGTTCACCAGGTGGGGCTCGAAAGGTATCGCTTGGATTTGCCATTGGCTTTGGTATGGAAATGGTTGTTCTTTCCTCTGCATCACTGATATATATATTGTTTTTGCCCGTTGTTCGACTTGCCAAAGGTTCTTTGCCAGCAGCAATTATTGGAAATGTTGTTGGGAAACTTACCTTTCTCCCCGTACTGTTATTACCTTTTGCAAAAAAAATCGGGAAAATTATCTTTCCAATGAAGGTTAAATTAGGACATAATACTCCATTTTCCTTTCAAAGTTTATTACACGGTGATTTTCGAGGTGTAATCAGTCTTCTTCATGGAGGAGTCCACGTGTTAATTGGAATGGCAATTTTTGGGGTCGTATTTGGCGTAATTTCTTACTTCATTGTTCATTATTTTTACGAAAAAGAAAAAACGAAGCGACTAACTAGAATCTTAAATAAACAAGCGCTTCGAAAAAAAAATCTTGAAAATAATTATATTTGAGTAAAGAGGCTGCTATGAGTCAGCCTCTTTTTATCAATTTTTCAAAGGACTTCAAACCAAATTTCTGTATCATCATCGGGGTCCCCATTGTAATTAACTTTGATTTCTTCACCTTCCTTAATATCTGTGTAAGCAAAAAAGTCAATTGTTTTCTCCTTTTTTCGGAGTTTGTATAAAGCATTTGGTGCATAGGAGTGGTTAAATAAAGAACCATATCCCAATGCTAAAGCACAATCTTCTCCCCACCAAAATACATAGTCCATCAAGATGGTCTTTTTTAAATATTTGTACTCATTCTTAGGAGATATGATGACTGGGGCTACATGAATAAGTTCGCCCTTCTGGATATCCCGGGTTGCAAATATGCCTCTACCGTATTTACATTTCTTCACTTCAAACACTTTTTATACACCACCATCATTCAAACTCTTGTTAGGCAAAATCACGGTAAGATTTTTCTACTAATCTATGCTCACTAAGTTATATTTGTTTGGGTCCTTCCATAACGAAAAAGAAAAAAGCCGTTTTCTCATTCGAGAATACGGCTTTATTACAAAATATCTAGAATAATAAAAATTAAATATTGAGAAATGGCCAAAAATGCTAAAAATGCAAAATTATATATACTGAATTTAATGAGGTAATTTTTACTTTCATTCGGGTTTGCCTGAATAAACAGTTTATAGGAAATAACACTGGCCAATGAAGCAATTATCGTACCTAATCCACCCACATTTACACCAAGGAGTAATGGTTTCCAGTCTGTAGAGAATTGTGCAAGTAGAATCGAAGCAGGAACATTACTAATCAATTGGCTTAACCCAATCGAACTAAAATAGACGGAAGAAGGATCTTTCATGCTGACACTTGCAAATGTCTGTACAGCCGTTGTATTGGAAATATTCCCGATAAAAATAAAAAAGCAAACAAAAGTAATTAGCAGAAGATAATCAATTTTTATTAGTAGAGTAGCGTTAACAATACACGCTGTACCAAGTGTGATGACAAGTGCGAGAGGGTAACTGATAACACCAAATATCGATGCAATGATGATGACTAACACTATTCCCCAAACGATTGCCTTTTTTTGATCTCCAACAGTAACAGGATATAAATCAACTTTTATTTCTTTTGGCTCAAGTCTTTGAAAAAGGAAATATAGAGTTCCTATTCCCAGCACAGCAATAAAAGAGACAGCCATGAAGAACGGCATGGGTTTTAAACCGTAAAAAGAATAAATAAATAAATTTTGTGGATTCCCCATTGGAGTTAAGCTGCTTCCAATATTAGCGGCAATGGTTTGTAAAATAATAGTGTCAATCATATTTATTTTGGTCTTTTTACTAATTAAAAGGGTTAAGGGTACAAAAGTAAGTAAAGCAACATCATTTGTCACTAACATTGAGCTAAAGAAGCAAAATATAATAAGAATGGCTGAGACACTTTTACTATTTTTATTTTTATTCAAGATAGATATCGCAAATTTGTCTAGTACCTTTAATTCTTCTAAAGCTTTTATAGCAAGCATCAGGTTAAACAAACTTATCAAAACATGAAAATTAATATATTCAATTTTGGGTATACGAATGAAACAACTTATAGCTGCTAAGATAAAGGAGATCGTAAAAACCAGGTCTTTTTTTAATAGACTAAAATTCAAATTCGGACTTTTTTTCTGCTGAATGACGACAGATTCCTTCACGAGTACACCACCGATTACAATTCTAGGCTTGTTATATTAAACCTGTAAACTATTTAATATGCCTTATCAGATATTAATAACAAACCAAAGACTACAATAAATTCAATTTCTATCCTTGTCAATAAGCAGGTGAATAGAAAAAAAGCCGTTTTTTTTATGGTCACGGCTTTTAATTGGGTGCTTACAACAAATCTTCTCTATCAGCAGCTTGTGGTGGCTGTTCCATCCAGCCATTTTCAATCAGGATATTAGCACCATCATCGACAAACAAAGCTATGCTCTTGAGTGAGCGAGCATACAGCAAGCTTATATCTCGTCGCCCATTTACTGCTACTGAATTTCCAAATGCTCTTATTTTCATTGAAAACATATCCACTTTGTGAAAGAGCATGAGTTTGTCTGAAAAAGGAGCAACCTTAGATTCAGTTACCAAATGATCTAAAAGTGATGGAGAGGGTAGGTTATCTTTATGAAGTTTTTCTTTATAACTGGACACTGCTTTATCAGTCATTTCAGTCCCCCGAATAAACAACTGTTTGACTTTTTCGTTTCTGGCAACTTGGCTAAATGCTAGTATCAATGCTTTACTTGTGACATTGTTTTCAATGTTATCGTAAAGGTGAGTGACTTCTAGTGCATGTAGAGGTCTAACTTTACCCATAAACCCATGTAAAAAACTTTGGTCCTTAACAAAGTCCACTTTATCGGGAATGGGAAGAATAGGTGGTTTAATAATTAGCCCCTTTGTCATTAAAATATCATTTATTTGTGTTAAAAGAGCAATGGTACAAGAATTACAATATATAAAAAAATCTCTAATATCCTCACGTAACACGATTGGAAGTGCAACGCTATATATACTTATTCCTGCCTTAGCAGCATATTTTATATAATGCACGTAATATTCTTCTTCAAATAGCCGAGGAGCATTCAAATTAACATCATCTTTTGTAAAACCTTTTGGAATAGGAAAGTTATCTTTATTTAGTATTTGTTCAATTCTTCGCATAAAATCCTCAGTTAAATAAAAAGCATTTTCTACTATGGTCTTAATTAAATCATCCTCAACGTGTTGTAGGAAGTAATGTAATATTTTATTTGACATACTGTTGCCAACGTAAGTTGCCCAAAGTTTGGCCATTTCCGGAGCAGTTAACTTTGCACTCGTCTGTGTTTGAATTGGACGTAAATTAATCGGTTGAATGGGTTGATTCAATTCCATCTAACAGTCCCCTTAGCTCTTTTTTCTTAGTTTTTTCTAAGAATTAAAAGTTATGCTAATTTTTCTCAGGTAAAAAATTAAGGAAAGAGGCTGCCATAATGGCAGCCTCTATTTTGGAAATCACAGATTATTGACCTTGTTGATTTCTTAATGTTTGTTCAGCATATGCGACAAGACGTTTTGTCATTTCGCCGCCTACTGAACCATTTGCTCGTGCGGTCGTATCAGCACCAAGTTGAACTCCAAACTCGCTGGCGATTTCTTCCTTCATTTGATCCAGAACATTCTCTGCACCAGGAACCAAAAGTTTGTTTCTAGCCATGATACATCACTCCCGACGAAGTTTTTTGAGCAATTAAAAATTGCTCGTATTTAATTTAACCGATTAAAAAAAACATAATGGTAGAAAATAATGGTTAAAGATGAAAAAGGTAGAAAGAAAGATGTGAATGCATGTTCAAAAGAAAACCAAAATTCCAACTACCAATAGATACTCAGGTAAAGGAAACAACAAAAGATTCCAATCAATCTAATGAAAAGACTGAGTTGAAAAATGCCTTTGAATTAATTAGAACATCCATGAAATCAGATGACTTCGTTCACTACTGTTACCCAGTAATAAACCACCATTACTGGATTTCTTATTATCAAACTATTGTGGATCCAGATGTTTTACATAAAGATATTATGTGTTATTTAGAAAAAGCAAGCGGAAACTCACTAGAAAGTGTAAAATCGGTCATTCCAATAGAGAATATCATTATTACAAGTGATGTAAACACAATAAGAAATAAACTGCATTCAGGGTACGTGGTTATTCAATTAGAAGAGTATGATCCTTCCTGTTTGTTGGTTCAATCAGAATCCCATCAGTCTCGTACCATTTCCATGCCTGAAGTGGAGTTTTCAGTTGTAGGGCCGAAGGAAGCATTCGTAGAATCTTTAAATATTAATATCAATTTAGTGAGAAAAAGATTACCTGTTCAGGAATTGACAGTTAAGCAATTTGAAATTGGCAGATTATCAAAAACAAATATTGCTGTCTTGTATGTTGCTGGTATTGCTAATGAGGAAAATGTCAATACGGTCATTCAAAGGGTGTCTGAGATTGATTTTGACCAAATTATCGATAGCTCATTTATTACACAGATCATATCAGATAATCATAAATCATTATTTCCACAATTAGTTGATACAGAAAGACCGGATCGTGTAGTTGCCGTATTGGCCGAGGGAAAGGTAGTCATTATTGTTGATGGGTCTCCTCATGCTTTAATTGGACCCACTTCCTTAGTGGAATTTTTCTCTGCCTTTGAGGATTATTATTTAAATCCATTAATTGCGTCAACTTTTCGAATCATTCGTTTATTTGCAGTAAGCTTCTCCATCTTAGTTACTCCAATTTATGTGGCGGCGTTGACTTTTCATTATGAATTGATTCCAAAGGATTTAATGGGAACACTTATTACTTCAAGAAGAGGTGTTCCACTCCCACCTATATTAGAAGCAGTTTTTCTCGAATTAACGATTGAACTATTAAGAGAAGCGGGTGCCAGGCTTCCAACCAAGGTAGGACAAACAATTGGTATCGTTGGAGGGATTGTTATTGGGACCGCTTCAGTTGAAGCGGGTTTAACTAGTAATGTCCTTCTGATTATTGTTGCTCTAGCTGCCCTTGCGTCGTTTACGACTCCTGTTTATCAAATGGGTAACACGATTCGTTTACTCCGCTTTCCGTTTCTATTATTTGCGAATATATATGGAATGCTAGGTGTGGTCATTTGCTTTTGTTACTTGTTAACCCATTTACTGAGATTAACTTCATTAGGAAGACCCTTTTTGGAACCGTTATATCCTAGTCGTTTACAAGATCTAAAAGATGCTATCTTTAGGTTTCCGTTTTCATCTAGCGCTAAGAGACCTATTAAGCTCCAAACAGAAAATCCATTACGTTTTAATCCCAAAAAAGCAAAAGAAAATAAAGATGTTGATGAGTGATTGGTGTGAAAAATAATGCAATCAACTGTTGAGGAAAGATTCCAGGTTTCACCGTATCTAGTTTTTTTCTTAGTCCATTCCATTCAAATTGGAGTGGGAATTCTTACATTTCAATCTGAAATTGTAAGATGGGCTGGAAATGATGCCTGGATTTCTATTTTACTAACTGGTACGCTTATACACGTTTTGATTTGGATGATGTTTCACGTGTTAAATAAAGAGGGTACGGATGTTTTAGCCATTAATCAAATAATTTTTGGAAAATGGATTGGTAACTTATTGAATATTGCCATACTGCTTTATTTTCTTTTAATTGCTATTGTGGTTATCAGAGTTTATTTTGAAGTCATTCAGGTTTGGATGTTTCCAAGAATTAGTTTATTTTCATTATGCTTGTTTTTTCTACCACTCCTTTACTACATAGTAGAAGGTGGTTTTAGAATAGTGACTGGTATTTGTTTTTTTGGAGTTATGCTGCCTTTATATTTAGTTTTGACTTTATTGTTTCCATTACAATTTGCGCATGGTGAAAACTTACTTCCTATTTGGAACCATTCCATTAAGGAAATCTTGTTATCATCGAAAGGGATGGTAATTAGTTTTCTAGGGTTTGAGACGCTCTTTATTTATTATCCCTTTATCAAGGAGCCTAAAAAATCGCAGAAATGGGCCCATTATGGTATTGCATTTAGTACGTTTCTTTATTTAGCCACTTATCTTGTAACCATCGTATTTTATAGTGAAGAGCAATTAATATCCAATCTTTGGCCGACGTTAGGTTTGTGGAAGATAATGAAAATGCCATTTGTCGAACGCTTTGAATATATAGGAATCAGTTCATGGGCTTTAGTGATACTCCCTAACATTACCTTAGCTATATGGTGTTTTATGAGAGGTATGAAACGGATTTTTGGTGTGAAACAGCGAATCATTTTGCTGATTGCTTTAATGATCATATTAAGTATGGTGACATTAATAAGAGGGTATAACCAAATAAGACAACTGAGTGAGATACTATCATATGGAGGATATATCATGATGGGAGGATACATACCATTCATTTTTATCAGTCATTTTATTTATAGCAAGGTGAAAAAACAAAATGAATAAAAACCACTTACTCATACTTAACTTAATCATTCTATTGGTAGTAACAGGTTGTTCATCAGAACAGAATATCATTGATGATATCGATTTAGTGACAGCAGTGGGCTATGACTATATTGATGAAAGTCACGTAAGAGGAACCGTTTCTATTCCTATTTTTAAGCCTGATAAATCTATTACTAGCGGAACATTTTCAAATATCTCAACCTTGCTACGAGAAAATCGTTCAAAGCTAGATTCCGAATCAAATAAACCATTATTAAGCGGAAGACTAGAGATTGCCTTATATAATGAAGAGGTTTCCAGGCATGGAATATATGATTACCTCGATTACCTTAATAGAGACCCTAGTGTCGGTTCACAAGTTTTTCTTGCAGTGGTAAAGGGAAATGCAAAGGATTATCTTTCAAAAAAATACGAAACACAGGATACAGGCATCTATATATCCGGTATCCTAGAAAAAAATATGAAAAGGGGGACCATTCCAAAGACAAATTTACATCAGATGCTCTATAAGTATTATTCAAAAGGTTCTGATTTGTTTCTACCTCTATTAGTATTAAGGGATGATAAGGTTAAGATCAACGGAATAGCTTTATTTAAAGGAGATAAATACGTTGGTAAAATCTCGTTTAAAGAACTTTTTGCCTTTAAAACTCTTGTTGAAGACTATAAATTTGGGATATATCCACTGCATGTTCAAAAATCTTCAGCAGACCTTGAGAATATTCAATCAAAAAGGCATTATAAAGTGGATAACACAGGTTCGATTCCAAAAGTAAACATTGATATTGAGATAGAAGGAGTAATTAGGGAATATAAAGGAACAAAAATGAATCACCAAGTTATACAAAGATTGGAGAATCAATTTGAGGAGCGGTTAAATAAAGATTATCAACGCATTATTTCAAGGACTCAAGCATTAAAGGTTGATTCCCTTGGAATTGGAGATATCTTAAATAGTCGAATAAGAAACTTTGATTTTAAAAGATACAAGGATTATTATCCAGAGATGAGTATTGAGGCGAGGGTAAATGTAAACATAACCGAGTATGGAGTAGCACAATAAAATAAAAAACTCAATCATATTCTGTTCATTCTGGGAAAGAGTAACTATAAATATGATTGGAGGGAATGGCATGATTAATCAAAATACTTCAAATAGTACCTTTCCTATAATTAACCCTGGTCTTTCAAGCGACGTGGATTCAAAATTAAATGAAGATCGCTATGATGTTTATGTAAACGATAATTTCGTTGGACACAAAGCTTTAAAGACCCAAGGAGAGGAACTATCCGATATCGATAACTTCTTACGTAACCAAGGTTTTAATAGCTTCTCCTCTTCATTAGATGGAGACCACTATACTATTCAAGCGAAGGAACAAGTGGACGATATTGCAAACGCATTGTCCATTTATTTTCATAATCGCTAAAAATACATCTGTATTTGTTATAGGGTGGAAGGTCCGCTCTAAACACTAGGTCTCTATCATACCTAGTGTTTTTTAAATTTCCTGTTACATAACAATTTGTTTTGAAAGTAAATTCTAGGCATTTTTGTTAAAATAACATAAAAAGGAGGGTTTTCATGAAATATAATTTTGATGAGATCGTCAACCGCAGAGGTACCTATTCTGTTAAATGGGATGGTGGAGAGTTAATTAAAAAGATGGGCCTGACGGAGAGGTATGATGAAAACACAATTCCACTATTTACAGCTGATATGGATTTACCCGTACCTCAACCATTAATCGACGCTTTACATAAGACGGTAGACCATCGGATATTTGGTTATTCTATTTTTCCTAATGAGTATTTTGAAGCGATTCAACATTGGTTCAAAAAGAGGCATGATTGGGAAATTCAAAAGGAAGAAATTCTCTTTAGCCCAGGTACCGTTCATGCACTGACTGTTGCTGTTAGGGCATTTACTCAGCCAGGAGATGGAATAATTATTCAACGCCCGGTTTACCCTCCATTTACATCCGCCATTGAAGCAAATGGCAGAGAACTATTAAATAATGCTCTCGTTTGTAATGAAGACGGCTATTATCAAATTGATTTTGAAGATTTTGAAGAAAAAGCAAAAGATGAAAAAACCAAAATGTTTATTTTATGTAATCCTCAAAATCCTACAGGAAGAATCTTTAACAAGGATGAACTTAGAAGATTATCGGAGATTTGTGAAAAAAATAATGTGCTTATTATTGCAGATGAAATTCACGGAGATCTAACTCGATGCAATCAAACATTTATTCCTATTGCAAAAGCTTCTGATCAGCAGGGGCATATTATTACTTTTACAGCCATAAACAAAACGTTTAATGTTGCAGGACTTCATTGTACGAATGTCATAATATCCGATTCAGAACATAGGAAAACATTCGGTAGTGTTATGGGCATGCATTTACCATCCCCATTCACTGTTTCAGCCCTTATAGCGGTTTATCATGAGGGGGAAGATTGGTTAGAGCAATTGAAGGAATATATTGATGGCACGATGGAGTGGGTAGTGGATTTCTTAGCCGATAGAATGCCGAGGGTAAAGGTGAGAATTCCTGAAGGAACCTATATCATGTGGATGGATTTTAGTGGTTATGGATTAACACCAGAAGAAGTTCATGATCGTATCTATAATAAAGCAAATGTCTTACTTGAAGACGGTAAAATGTTTGGAGAAGAAGGTTTGCATTTCCAACGTATTTGCATCCCTTCACCTAGACCGATTATTAAAGAAGCATTTGAACGAATCGCACGGGAATTTGAAGATTTAAAGTAAGATTCTTCTGTTTCTGGATGTAACAAATGTATGATGTTTCAATCCCGAGGGAATAGTATTCTTGATTGTTGAAGCAAGATTGATCAAGATGAAGCGTGGTGTGGGTAATGATCGAATTTCCTAAAAACCTATATTGTGAACTGTGTGGAAAAGAAACTGACCACAGCGTAAGGGAAGATGCATTAGAAATAGAATATATTTGTAGTGAATGCAAGAGAGAACAAAACATCATTAAGTCTTTTTTTTAAGTTAGTTTCAAGGTGAGTCATGGTATTTTAATCCTCAGTTGACGGCTATTCCTAAAAAATGCCTGGCAGTATGTTCTTACTGTCAGGTGTTTCTATGTTTATTCATACGTTTAACTATGAAAAGTAATTATTTTTGCTAGAATACTACATAATGACATAAATAAATTGAAGAAGGTGATTTATTCTGAAAATGATTGTCATTGGCGCAGGGATTCTCGGTGCGTCTACCGCGTATCACTTAACAAAACTTGGTGCAGAAGTCACGCTAGTGGATCGCGGGGATGTAGGTCAAGCAACGGATGCAGCAGCAGGGATTGTTTGTCCATGGCTGTCACAGCGGCGGAACAAAGCTTGGTATCAGCTGGCAAAAGGTGGGGCTCGGTATTATCCTGAATTAATTGCACAGCTAGAGGCAGACGGAGAAAAAGAGACAGGATATAAACGTGTAGGAGCAATTAGTCTTCATTCCGACATAAATAAGCTCGAACAAATGGCAGAGCGAGCGCGAAAACGTCGAGAGGAAGCACCTGAAATAGGTGATATTACGATATTATCGCCAGCAGAAACAAAACAGCTTTTCCCACCTCTGTCAGAGGAATTTGGGTCTGTACATGTAAGTGGAGGGGCGCGTGTAAATGGAAGAGCATTGCGCGAATCATTAATACGATCATCAATAAAACATGGAGTAACCTTTTTAAGAGGTGATGCGTCTATAGTTAGAGAGGAAACCCGAGTCATGGGTATCAAGGTGGGGTCTGAAACATTTTTGGCAGACCTTGTTATCGTCTCTGCTGGTGCATGGTCTAAAGAGCTGCTACGTCCTTTAGGGGTTCAGTTTTTAGTTACTCCACAAAAAGCACAAATTGTGCATCTTGAATTACCAAAATCAAATACAAGCCAATGGCCCGTCGTAATCCCCCCAAGTAACCATTACATATTAACCTTCGAGGATGGGCGTGTGGTGGTAGGTTCTACTCATGAAAATGAAGCTGGATTTGACACCAGAATTACGCCGGGTGGAATAAATGAAATATTAAGTAAGGCTTTAGAAGTAGCTCCTGGTTTATCGGAAAGTACTTATCTAGAAACGAGAGTAGGGTTCCGACCGTTCACCCCTGGGTTTTTACCAGTGGTGGGAGCGTTGCCTAACTTTGATGGAATATATCTTGCTAATGGTTTAGGGGCATCCGGTTTAACAAGCGGACCGTATCTCGGGGCAGAACTGGCCAAGCTTCTCTTAGGAAAAAGAACGGAAATAGACTTGGGTAGCTATGATGTTTCAGGTGCAATCTCCACTAAAGAATAAGTAAAAGCACCCAATTGATCTGACCCAATAAAGTTAGACAAAATATTTCTATGCAACTTTTAAGACTTGAGTTCGGTACTCCACCGGACTC
>NZ_JBDGJV010000019.1:0-80374 GCF_057656715.1 Neobacillus sp. Soil_C_43 | reverse complement strand
GTTGGCTTAGTTTCATAAGAAACTAATAATTTTTGTTTGTTGACGTTTTTGTTTGTTTAGTTTTCAAAGAACAATTTCATCATCGCTCGAAAGCGACTTTTACATCTTATCAAGTTATCAACCGTAAGTCAACAACTTTTTTAATTTCTTTTTTCAAGCGTTACTGACTAGCAGCAACAGAAATTAATATTATACTATAAAACCAACTTCGTCAATCCTGAATTTTTATTTTTCAAAAGGAACAACTAAAACCATGTTGTTCCGCATCAGGAATTACTATATTACTATCACATTTACCTCATGTCAACACTTTTGGGCAATATCACTTCAACGTACCAATCCAACCGTCAACTGTCTGAACATCCGCTTGACGTGGAAAAACCTTTTCCATAAGAACGCGGTGAACCTCAGGATCTGCATCCAGACATGCATCCGAAAGCACTGTAATGGAATAATCTTTATCCGCTGCTTCTCTTACTGTTGATAATACGACTCCACTTGTAGAAATTCCGCTGAGAACAAGTGTGTTGATTTGTTGTGCGCGAAGGATGACTTCAAGATTGCTGCCCGCAAATGCACTAATACGATACTTGGTAATAATGGGCTCATCAGGTTTAGGCTGGACAGATTCGTGAATGTGGGTGGATGAATCCATGAGGGTCATTCCGCCGGATTTAGAGATAGCTGAGAATATTTTATTGTATGGACTGACCTCTGGGTACCCTTCGCTAAACCCCACTCGAACAAAAATAATAGGTATTCCCTTTTGACGAGCAGCTTCCACAGCTCTTTGGAACGGTTGAAGAACCTCTCTATTTTCTGCGAAACGGGATACAATTCCATTTTGCAGATCCATTACTAGCAGTGCAGTTTTTCCATTTTGATTGTTCATGTGTTTTCTTCTCCAATTCATTTTAATCGTATTACGTATTTATTAAGTAGGTGTTTTTATGATATTATTTTTAAAAACAGAAGAGGTTATCATATGAATACTACATTATCATCCCCAGGAACAACTAAAACAAGAGTTATCGTCATCAACGCACTTTTTATCGCCTTAACCCTCGTAGCCACAATGTTCATTAACATTAGGCTCCCATTGATGGGTAACGGAGGTCTCATCCATTTAGGTAACGTACCTCTGTTTATTGCTGCCTTAGTATACGGCAAAAGAACAGGATTCATAGCAGGCGCTTTCGGAATGGGCTTGTTCGATGTGATTTCTGGCTGGGCCCTATGGTCACCATTTACTTTTGTCATTGTAGGGGCAATGGGCTTCGTAGTCGGACTTATTTCTGAGAAAGCACCTGGCAAAAAGGTCGTTGTGAACTCTCTGGCAATTGCAACTGCACTAATCATAAAAGTGGTTGGCTATTATTTTGCTGAAGTAATCCTTTACGGTAACTGGATACAGCCTTTTGGCTCCGTCCCTGGAAACATCATGCAGGTCGTTATAGCGGGTATCATCGTAGTCCCTCTTGTAGGACGATTAAAGAAAAGAGCTAAACAATAAACAAATGAATATCAAGATATTTTACTTAGAGAGGATCTTTCCTCTCTTTTTTTTGCAAAAATTGTTGTAGCCGCCGTACTAGTCTTAGGTAGTTACTCCTGAGTTTGAAGTTTATTTTGTAACGAAAGGTATATATCCTTTAAATTACTTGAATAAAGATGAGGTAGCCGCCAAGAATCATATTCTTGAGGTACTGATATATTCTGCATTTCCTCGAGTGTTCTACCACTAGCCACACACTGGTTAGCGATTTCGACCAATCCGCTAAAATAATCACGTATGACCTTAATTTGCTCTTTTCCTACAACGGTGCCATGTCCAGGCATAATCTGCTTTATAGGTAACATTTCAATTTTATCCAAAATAGTAAGCCACTCGTCCACATTTCCATATCTAAGTAAAGGATGACTTCCGACTGTGATTAGGTCTCCGATTAAAAGTATTCCTTCTTCCTCAAGATGGAGAATAAGGTCATTCGGGGAATGTCCTCCACCGTAACAGAGGAGACGAGCTGTCCGATTTTGTCCATGTAGAGTCATCGATTGGTCGAATGTCATGTTTGGAAGTGTTAATTTGAGACTTTTGACCGTGTCACTAATTTCCTTGTAATCCTCAAATTGAAGAATCCTTTCGTTCCTACGATTTATATCTGTTTCTTCTTCAATTAGCTTTGTATATTCAAGAGATTGGTCTGGTTGACTCTTCATACTTTCAATAACCTTAGGGTTTAATGACTCCATTGTTTCCCTAGTTTTACTGGTAGACAGTATACGACAGTCTTTGAATACTTGGTTGCCACCGCAATGGTCTAGGTGGTTATGGCTATTTATAACAAGAATAGGCTGATCACCAAATTCAAGGGTAGCAAATTTACGAAGTTCTTCTGCAGCTCTAGGATTTTGAAAGGTATCCCAAACTACGGTTTGACCACCAAGGTTTATTACAGCCGCGTTTGCTATGCAGCCTGAGCCCCGGTTTATTATAGCCGCAAACACTCCGTTTGCTACCTGTTGTAATTGAAAATATTTGGTTTGAAATGTACCCATTAATCCAACCTCCAATATCTAATGAATAGGAAACTACACAATCTTGCTCTTATGGTTTATGTAAATAAATCCTTCATTTCTTAATCTAACTATTACTCCTCTCACTAGCAGTACTCCTTCTTTCAAGGAGGGACAGTCCCCCAGTGCTGTAAAGCAGCGGGGGACTGTCCCCATAATTGTTTTTATTCCTTTCCTATTAGCTCATCCAGGTTCAAGGCAGTCTGAATATAGTATTTTTTGGTCACTACATTCCCTGAGTCACTAAAAACTCCCACTTCAAATTTCGAATTCTCACCTTCAAAAATCATTCTTCCATCGGGCCCACGTTCGAACACTACTTTTGAAATGTCCTTTCTTGGAGACGAATGAATCTTTTGGGTGATTCGACTGATAACCTTCCTATCTTTTATTACAAACGGTCCTTCGTTATCCCAATTCTTATAAATGGTGATTTTTGTTATGTCACTATCTTCAATAATTTTATCTTCTAAATGGTTATTTCCGCATCCACACAACATGACTACGGTGAGAATTACCGAACCTATAAGTAATAAGTAAGACCGCTGATTCATACCCATTCCCCCATTACGTGTTTTCCCTTATATCCGTACATAAATTATAAATAATCATCTAAAAATAATAATAAAAACAAAGAGGATAATCCTATGAAAAAGCTATTGATTTGTTTGGTCATTATTTTGGTTTCGGGCTCAAGTGGAATCTATTCATCAAGCTTTATTCCTACCTCATACGCCCAACGGAAACCTATTCCTCCCTATGCTAAGTGGGGACAGTTGGCAATGAAGAGTACAAAGGAGAAGTACCCCAATGCCCAGATTAATGACTATCTACATATCGGACGAATTAGCGGTCCTCGGACGTCAACTGAGAAATTTAAATTATGGTTAAAAGATCAACAAAAAGAATTTGGCGTTTTAGTATATATTGAATTTAACAATACTACTGAGAAAGTCATTAAAGTTACTTTTAAGGAAACAACTAAATGAACCCTTGAACTAGCCTGTGGTACGTAGTCCACGCGAATTGATTAATTAATTGTCCTCCTTAATTTGCAGAGTGATCGCCAAGGTGGCAAAAGAGGATAAACCAAGAATAAGAGCAACTATAAATATGAAACCATCTTTAAATATTTGCGATAGTAAAAAGCACGTACACATAATGATATAGCAAACTTTAAAGACAGATTTTTTCATGGGTTCACCCTGTCTTTTCTTATTTAGCACCAGTAACAATAGTAAAATGAAAACGGCTAAGATGCTGGAACTAATCGTTCCAAAGAGGGTATCTGAATATCCTGCCCACCCTATAACTAAATCAATTAGCAGTGCACTAAAAGTACATACATAGAGTGCTTTTTCCGTTTTTGTTCGTTCAGAAATTTTCAGCATACCCTCATCTCCTTGAAATTTTTTAATTTTCTTAAAATAGGATTTTTATCTTCCTTATTTTAACATAAAAAATAGGGACAGTCCCTCACTGCTGTAAAACAGCGGGGGACTGTCCCTTCGTATTTACCATATCTTATCAAATATTATTTGTATCACAATCCAACTGACCATCAATAAAAAGACTGTGAGAATTTTCTTTTTCAGCGACATACCTTTAAGGATGGTCCACCATTCAGGATCTTCCAATGTCATTACAAATAAAATAATTAAAATGACAACTACTATAAATACAAATCCGAGTAGTATATTGCTTAGAATTCCCAAAGGTTTTCCTCCTACCAGTTACCTTTTCACTTATGTTGCCCAGTTTTGCAATCACAAACATTGAAAGAAGGAAAAAAGATTGGGCTAAATACCTAATCTCTAAAAAGTGAAAAAGACTCGCCTAAAAGCATGAGTCCATTAAACACGTCAATTTATCGCAATCGGAATTCTTTTTTCAAAGGAAATCCCCTGATAGGTATAGTAGATCATCACTTGGTATATTGGCCTTGCACTTGAAAAATGACTTGCCTAAGGGTCCTTAGTCCTTTAAAGTCTAAACAATCTGCTTTAAGACGATTAACAATGACATTCCCAACAAGCAACATGCCCATTTTCCCTTCACCTTCGGCCTCTACTCTCATCATTCTTGCCACCAGGTCAACATCCGATGTTCGATATTTGGCTCTCGCCATCCTTTTCACCCCAGATTTAAAATTATGATAATAAGCCTACATTATGTTAAAGGGCACTGTTTTGTCATAAACTCTAGCCCCACCAGTCGGATTACAATGGTGCCAATAGGATACAATGATGAAGTGGCGTGAATTTTCGCAATCCTTTACAATGGAGTTAGGCACCTATTGTGGAAAAACCTCATAAAAAAATTGTTTTAAGAGAGGGAGTAGAGGAAATGGAATCAGTTAAACAAGTAACAGTAGAAACAACTGTTCAAGCACCCCTTGAAAAGGTATGGAAATATTGGACAGAGCCCACTCATATAACCAAATGGAACAGCGCTTCAGACGACTGGCACACACCAGTTGCAGAAAATGATCTAAGACCGGGTGGGAAATTTCATTCGCGCATGGAGGCCAAAGATGGTAGTTTTGGTTTCGATTTTGGTGGAGTTTATGATGAAGTGAAAGTACATGAGGTGATTGCTTATACACTAGGCGATGGAAGAAAGGTTACAATCACCTTTAAAGAAAAAGAAAACGAAACCCAAGTAATTGAAACGTTTGATGCTGAAACGACGAATCCCGTTGAGATGCAGCAACAAGGTTGGCAGGCGATTCTAGACAATTTCAAAAAATACGCAGAACAAACGTAAAAAGCCGTGGTGTCAGGCACCCCTCATGGGCAACTGTCCATTGGGGTGCCTGACACACCATTAATCTAAGTGAGATGTACTATTTGCAAACTTTATTATTTGTAGACCCTTGTAATAATCCAAAAAATGAATTCCTGTATTATTGGTGTGGAACCATTTATTATTTTCCTTTGGTAATTCAAGAAAACTTTCAATAAATTTGGTTATCATTCCACCGTGGGTTACTACTGCAATTCTAGTATATTTATTACTATTTTCTTTGATAAATGAAAGAACATTTTCCCCGCGTAACCTAAATTCTAGATTACTTTCTGATTCCTGTTGTTCTCTTAAATGATCTATGTATTCAACTGAACAACCAATCGTATTGGATAATACCTCGGCAGTTTCCCTCGCTCTTTTTAATGTACTACTCCATATGAAATCGGGTGGAAACTCATTTAATACGCGTTGTGCCATTTTCTCTACTTGTATACGTCCATTTGGTGTTAAAGGCAAATCTGTTGTCCCATTATAATTTTCATCTAAAAAGTCATCTTCTGATTCTCCGTGACGAATCAACAAAATCTGCATCTTTTTCACACTCCATTAATAAAGAAGTTATTTTATTCAAACTCTCATCATTTTTTATAATCTTGTTTGTATTAATTACTATGAGGATTCGGTCATGTAAAAAAGACTGATTGACAAAATCATTAGTAAAATTAGAAGTGCGTGAAGACATATTCCCACAATGCTACAAACCTTTCCTGAAATAGCCAACCCTCTACCATTTTCATTGGAATTAACAATCTCTGCCATACTTTTAGATGATAAGACAAGACCAATAATACCAAGGACTAAACCAATGTAAGGCACTATTATTGATAGTATTCCCAACGTAAGTGCAGCGATGGATTTATTATTCGTTTTCTCCACTTCTATCTCTCCTTCATTAGAATTTACTTTTTCTATTTTATTTGGCGAAAACTAGAAATATAGATTGTTTGGTTTATTACCTTTTTTACTTTCAAGAAGCCACAAAACTCTTTTCAATTACTCTTCTTTTCTCGAACCTTTTTATGAATATTCGCTATTCTTGCTGTTCATTCCTTCTTCAAGGGGCACGATGGGCAAATATTGCCTCTTGGTATTCTAGAACTGAAACCTTTTTTGAAGTGATACGTATCATACATTTAAATGGAATTTCAGAAAGGAGCTAGGTATGAAGAAAGTACATTTTTTTCTTATAATTGCGGTCTCACTGTTCCTAAACGCATGCTCATTTCTAGGGGAAGTGAATGATTCAATTGACTATGTCAATCAAGCGACTGACCATGTTAATAAATTAAATAATTTTGCAGAAGAAGCCCCTCAATTGATCGAGCAAGCTGCCAACGATTTAGCCATCCAGAAAGAACTTGAAACTAAATTGGTGACCCTTAAGCAGGATATAGAGGCCTTTATTAACATCAATGACGTCCCTTCTGTGGCAAAAGACATCCATCAAGAATTAGTTGTTAAAAATGAACTTTTACTTGGTGAAATCAACGAAGTGTTACAAAACGGACATTTGGCGTTGGATCAGTTAGAAAACTCCCAACTACTCACAACGGTTAATGAAATAACCAATTTGTTAAATAGACTAAAAAACCTGGGGCAATAGCATAAAAAACAGCCAGTTAGGTAAACTGGCTGTTTTTTGAAGTGATAACTACACGAGCTATCTCAAAAATAAAGATAGATGTGTAAGGACATTAAATATCAAGTTACGCGTACCAATCCATTTCACCATTTCAGGATCGTTATGTGAGAAGAACACGCTATTTTTCGTATCTAACGTAGAAATTTTCTCCATATCCTCTTGGCTTAATTCAAAGTCAAAGATCGTAATGTTTTCGATGATTCGTTCCTTACGAACAGACTTTGGAATCGCAACGACTCCTCTCTGTGTCAACCATCGTAAAATCACCTGTGCAACGGATTTATTATAGGTTTCTGCTATAGATACTAAAACTTCGTTCTGGAACATGTTATTTCTTCCTTCAGCAAATGGTCCCCATGACTCTATTTGAACATTGTTCTCTTTCATAAGGTTATGACTTTCTATTTGCTGGCAGAAAGGATGGGTTTCAACCTGGTTTACGGCAGGAATCACTTCATTATGAATCATCAAGTCCACTAAACGGTCCATATGGAAGTTACTCACTCCAATTGCCCTAATCTTCCCCTCACGATATAATTCCTCCATTGCTTGCCAGGAACCATATATATCACCATAAGGCTGATGAATTAAATACAAATCCAAATAATCCAATTGCAGTCTTTCTAGTGATTTTGAGAATGCTTTCTTCGTGCTCTCATATCCAGTATCCTGAACCCAGAGTTTTGTAGTTATAAACAATTCCTCTCTTGGCACACCACTCCGCTTAATCGCTCTTCCGACCGCTTCTTCATTTAGATAAGAGGCAGCGGTATCTATTAGACGATAACCAGCCATAATAGCGTCATAAACACTTTGTTCACATTCATTTGCATCTTGAATTTGATAAACTCCAAAGCCTAGTATAGGCATCTCCACACCATTGTTTTCATTACTTTTTGCATAATTTATTTTCCTCTCTTTTTTATGATTATACTGTAATAAGCTGTCCCATCCTCGTTCTACTCCTTGATCTATCATTTGAAATTTTCGCCAAGATAATTAAAATTATAAACAAACTTCTGACTTCCTCATTATTCAATAAATGAAAAAGCAGCTGGTATCCTATTCGTGTCAAATGATTGCCTAATCCTCTCACAACCACTTACGCAACAGAAGAATATACATTAGAATGAGACTACAAAAATAATGCTGTTTCGTAAAGATTGTTGTTATTCATACTTATGTTTGCCATTGTAGTCTCACATCATTTGACAATGTTTCTGTTTTTTCCGCTACTCTGTCCGAAGTTGGCCGGTCTTTTGACAGTGTTTCTATTTTTTTCGATTACTCTGTCCGATGTTGCCTTGCCTTTTGACAGTGTTTCTGTTTTTTCCACCTACTCTGTCCGAAGTTGCCTTGCCTTCTGACAGTGTTTCTGTTTTTTCCACCTACTCTGTCCGAAGTTGCCTTGCCTTTTGACAGTGTTTCTGTTTTTTTCACCTACTCTGTCAGAAGTTGACTTGCCTTCTGACAGTGTTTCTATTTTTTTCGCCTACTCTGTCCAAAGTTGACCGGCCTTCTGACATGTTTCTATTTTTTTCGCCTACTCTGTCCGAAGTTGCCTTGTCTTTTGACAGTGTTTCTGTTTTTTCCACCTACTCTGTCAGAAGTTGACTTGCCTTCTGACAGTGTTTCTATTTTTTTCCCTACTCTGTCTGAAGTCGGCTTGTCTTCTGACAGTGTTTCTGTTTTTTCCACCTACTCTTTCCGAAGTTGCCTTGCCTTCTGACAGTGTTTCTGTTTTTTCCGCTTACTCTGTCCAAAGTTGCCTTGCCTTTTGACAGTGTTTCTGTTTTTTTCACCTACTCTGTCAGAAGTTGACTTGCCTTCTGACAGTGTTTCTATTTTTTTCGCCTACTCTGTCTGAAGTTGCCTTGTCTTTTGACAGTGTTTCTGTTTTTTCCACCTACTCTGTCAGAAGTTGACCGGCCTTCTGACAATGTTTCTATTTTTTTCGATTACTCTGTCCAAAGTTATCCTGCCTTCTGACAGTGTTTCTGTTTTTTCCACCTACTCTGTCGAAAGTTGCATTTGAATCAGGATCAAAAAAGTACAGAGAGCAACAAAGCTTACGAAGAGAGTTAAAATAAAGAAACAAGGAGGTCCATATGTCTGATCAAATATATAAACAGCAGATTGAGCTCGCCAAATTCATTGAGCGACACACTGGCAGGGAAGGTACTTACGAGACTGCCATTCCGTCTTTATTTTTCTCCTGTTACTCTGATAGGACCGGACCAAATTACGGAGTTTACAATCCTTCCTTATGCATTGTCGTTCAGGGCATGAAGGAGGTATTGTTATCACAAGAGCGCTTTATATACGGTCCTGCTGATTACCTTATTGCCTCTGTTCACTTACCTATAATCGGACAAGTCACAGAAGCCTCCTCTGAGGTTCCGTATTTGGCTCTCAAACTTGAATTTACGCCGAGCCAAATCTTAGAGGTTTTACGTGATTCTCAAATTGGTTTGAGCCAGAAACAAAATGCAAAGCGAGGTATGTATGTCAGCAGAATAGAGCTGTCATTGTTGGACGCGGTAACCAGATTAACTCGTTTAATAGAAAATCCAAAGGATACCCCGTTACTTGCTCCACTATTCATCAAGGAAATCATCTATAGGGTTTTGCAAGGACCACATGGAGAAGCGCTGGAACAAATCGCCATCGAGGGAAGCTCTACCTCACAAATCAGTGACGTGATTGAACATATCATGAAGAATTATAATACGACTTTCCGCATTGAAGAGCTTGCGGAAATAGCCAATATGAGTGTTTCTTCGCTTCATAGGCATTTTAAAGAAGTAACCGCTATGAGCCCTATTCAGTTTCAAAAGCAAATGAGACTGCAGGAAGCACGGAGCCTGTTACTATCCGAGTCAGCCGATGCCGCGGATGTCGCATTCCGGGTAGGCTATGAGAGTCCTTCGCAATTCAGCCGTGAATATTCCCGCATGTTTGGTTTACCACCTAAAGAAGATATTAAGCGCTTGAGGGAAAAATATGACCATATGATAAACTCATGACTCCCCCTGCTAAACGAGGGGGCATACTCCGTATATAAAAACATATAATTTGTCCACACCTTTCCTTCACTGTTGAATTTAATGGTAGCAAGGGGGTGAAATAATATGAGCATGGAAGATATTGTTTCAATTGGGGCAAATTGTGTACTTCGCACAAGGAGAAATGGATTCTTTCTTTTAACCGAAATTGAAGTAGAAGCAGGTAATGTTGAGATTGAGGAATTTGTGTTTATTCGGATATCCACACGAGAGGCAAATACTTTAATAAGAGCAGGAGTCATGGAATGTAGAGTGTTAAACAACTTTGATGGATTTAATATTGCAGATGTGGAATGCGTATTTATTGTAGATGGCGAGGCATTTGCAGTGTTTGATGTTGAAGTTGGCGGCACTGACGAAGCCGTACTTGTCGCCATTACATTAGGACAAGCACGGTCATTACTCAACAGGGGTGCACGTCGATGCACAGTCATCAATCGGCGCCGTTTTTAAGATACCATTAATAGATTTTACTAGAGGACTATTTTTTTGAATGGTCCTCTTTTAATTAGTATTACGTTAGCCATTTTGTTCAACAGGAATTAGTCCGGCCTTGCTTGAATATACGTAGGTAAAAGTGGAAATGGAGAGATGATTATGGCATTTGTTGCGATCTATACTGTTGGTAAGCTAAAACATCCGTATGAACATCCTGCTTCTCGTGAGTTTTTTGAAGTTGGACATAAAGTCATTCGACAGGCTTCTTCTTCCGGGCAGCTTATAAAGGAGTTTTCACCTGATGGAGTGCCCTTCCCAGAGGAAGTGATCAAAGGTGAAGGTTCTCCTATTCTTACACTAACAGTATGGAGAAGCCTTCAATCTTTATATCGTTTTACCTATTCAGGTAAACATAAGCAAGCGCTACGAGACAGGAGCAAGTGGATTGAACCTCATCAAGAGAAACAGCCTACATATGTGGTGTGGTGGACGGAGATGGTGAAGGATGTATCCTGGGAGGAGGCTTTCAAGAGATACAACCATTATATTCAGCATGGACCAACTCCATTTGCGTTTGACTATAAGCATGCATTTGATGAATGTGGGAAGACGCTCTTGGTTAACTAGCCAGCCAGGGGCATTCTTTTTTAATCCAATAAGGATGAAATAATCTCTTTACTATTGAACTGCAGCGAGCTCGGTATATCCTCCCGATTTGATTTCAAGGCAAAATATTGTACGTCTGTACGATCTTGAAAAAGTCTATACCTCAATATACTCGTATCAACTGCAACTGCACTTATTATCTGTTCATAGAATTGGCCTTGAGTCATCATATCTTCTGAAACTAAGTGAAAAATACCTTTTAGATTATTATTAATAATGAACCTCAATTGTTTTGCTAACTGAACATCCAAAAGATTGTTACATACCAAATTACTGTACACATCGATCACTTTATTCTTTTTTATGCTTTCTTTAATCAAGTTCCACCTTGGCGAATTCTTACCCCATATCGCTGGGATTCGGATCATCATCGCGCACTCACCTAAATTTTCTTTTAACATACTTTCGCATTCAATTTTAAAATTTCCATAATCTGATTCGGAAATAGGTAGATCTGTTTCAGAGTGTGGCTTTGAATAATCCCCATCAAAAATATTAGTAGTAGAAAAGTAATACAAACGGCTATCACTCCCACGTAATTCCATTGCCAATTCTTTATGAAACTTAAGCTGATGTTCAAACTCTCCTCTTAGGCAAGATATCACAATGTCGGGTTTAATTGAGCGTATAATTTCTCTCAACTTATCGGTTTGTTGAAGTTTCAGCTTCAATTGCTTACCTTCTGGGAGACTGGATAACGTAGAAGAATATGTTCCATAGAGGTCAAAACCATCTCTAAATTCTTCTATTAAAGCTCTTCCTACAAGACCGCTTGCACCTAGAATAAGTACCTTTTCCATCGAAATCCCCCATTCTCTCTTTTATTATAAAACGAATAATAACTTAAAAAAGATACTTACTATCTAACCTTATGATGAAATATTTATTTGTGGATGGTAAGATAAAAAATATAAGTAAACCAAATGATCATTTTAGTTAACTTTTAATATATTAATACCTGTCGAACTGGGGGTTAATTATGTATAAGCTACGAGGACATCATCTTTTTTGCCTTTTGGGCTATCGGGGAATGGGTTATTCCCAAGAATACGTGGAGAATATGACGCGCTTGCATCAAACCTTGAGAGAGAACCCTAAGACGTTGATTCAGCTTGTAAAAGGACCCGATCAATTATGTGAAAAGTACCCGAACACTGGCGATTACCACTGTCAGGATGCCAACCTCTATGATAGGGATGCTGTTATTTTAGAAAAAATGGACCTTCTAATCGGGCAAATCCTGAAGTGGGAAGATATTGAGTCCCGCATCAAAAAACATGTCATCCCCGCCGATATCCAAACAGTCTGCGAAACCTGCCACTGGCGTACCTACGGAGTTTGTGAGGAAGGCATTCAAGAAATTCTTGATGGGAAGGGCTTAAGAGAAGTGAAATAAGCCCTCCCTGTTTTTTTGCTTGAACGTTTATTTAATGAATATCATGCTTTCTGAAATTGCCACCCTTTACTTCTGCTACGTCATAGACAGTAACAAAGGCCTTTGGATCAATTTCATTGATGATTTCCTTTAACTTGGTTTCTTCTAAGCGGTTAATAACGCAGGTGATTTCTTTAAACATTTCATTCGAAAAGCCGCCATACGCTTCCTTATACGTTGCCCCACGGCCTAAGCGATCACGAATGGTCTCGATCATTGATTCAGGTTGAGTCGTGATAATAAGGAAGGTTTTCGAGCCGCTTAACCCTTCTTCGACAATATGAATGACTTTTGAAGCGATAAAGTAGGCAATGGCCGAAAGGAAGGCCCCTTGGAGACCGAAGACGGTGGAAACGAAAATAAATACAAAGGTATTTAAGAAAAGAATGAGGTCACTTGTCCCAAACGGTAATTTTCGCGAGAGCAGGACGGCGAGCATATCAATTCCATCTAATGCGCCGCCATTACGCAAAGCTAACCCCATCCCAAAACCGAGGATGATCCCGCCCACTACAGTAATTAACAACGTATCCCCTTCAATAATAGCCGGGGTATGGTGCATGAGGCTTGTCCCAACAGCTAAAGAAATGATTCCTATTATAGAAAAAATTGCGAAGCTTTTACCAATTTGTTTATAGCCTAACCAAATGAAGGGGAGGTTCAATAAGGCAATGAGAATTCCTAGTGGTAAACCAAACAGCTCGGAGCCAACGATGCTAAGACCCGTCACGCCTCCATCGGATACGTTGTTTGGAATTAATACCGTTTCGAGTCCATAGGCCGCAATAAATCCACCGAAGATGACCATGAATCCCCGTAAAATCCATTTTAGTTTGTTCGTCTTATGTTTTTTAATCGTACTCATCAAATTCCTCGCTTTGCTTATTTTTATTTATTTAAGTTTACCATAACATTCTCCTTTACCTATCCTACCGGGCCTACTATCCATAAAGACAAGCAACAGTGGAAAAATGGTCGCTCAAAGACAAAAAGACATCACGTAGAGAGGTTCTATGAACCCTTTTCCTTCTCGGTACTACGGGAAAGGTCGCATAGAGAGGTTCTATGAACCTTTTCCTTCTCGGAACGACGAGAAAGGTCGCATAGAGAGGTTCTATGAGCCCTTTTCCTTTCCGTAACGACGAGAAAGGTCGCATAGAGAGGTTCTATGAACCCTTTTCCTTCTCGGAACAACGAGAAAGGTCGCATAGAGAGGTTCTATGAACCCTTTTCCTTCTCGGAACGACGAGAAAGGTCGCATAGAGAGGTTCTATGAACCCTTTTCCATCTCTGAACAACGAGAAAGGTCGCATAGAGAGGTTCTATGAGCCCTTTTCCTTTCCGTAACGACGAGAAAGGTCGCATAGAGAGGTTCTATGAGCCCTTTTCCTTTCCGTAACGACGAGAAAGGTCGCATAGAGAGGTTCTATGAGCCCTTTTCCTTTCCGTAACGACGGGAAAGGTCGCATAGAGAGGTTCTATGAACCCTTTTCCTTCTCGGAACGACGAGAAAGGTCGCATAGAGAGGTTCTATGAACCCTTTTCCTTCTCGGAATGACGAGAAAGGTCGCATAGAGAGGTTCTATGAACCCTTTTCCTTCTCGGAACGACGAGAAAGGTCGCGTAGAGAGGTTCTATGAACCCTTTTCCTTCTCGGAACAACGAGAAAGGTTGCTGCGACCTCTATTAAAGTCAGTTGAATCTTGTCCGGTTTCATTGACTTCTGACAATGTTGCTTTTCCTTCGACTCTGTCAGAAGGTTACCTCAGCTACTGACTATGTTACTTGCTCTTCCATCAACTCTGTCCGAAGTTCCCTCGACCTGTGACTATGTTGCTTGCTTTTCCTCCCACTCTGTCCGAAGTACCCCCCCTATAAAATCAAAATAATCGTCCCAACCGTAATAAGGACTCCGCCCAAAATCTTATGTTTTGCGACTCTCTCTTTTAAAATGAGAAAGCTCAACACCATCGTGAGCACGACACTAAATTTGTCGATGGGAGCTACGACCGAAACATCCCCTAAGGCAATCGCGGCAAAATAGCACAGCCACGACAAACCAGTGGCCACACCTGATAGGATAAGAAAAAGATAGCCCTTTTTGGATATCCGCCGCAACTCCTTAACGGTCCCTTGGAACAACACGATCCCCCATGCAAAAAAAAGTATGACAACAGTCCGCAAGAAAGTACCTAGATTCGAATCGACCCCTTCCAGCCCGATTTTTGCTAAAATAGCCGTTAACGCTGCAAAAACAGCCCCTATAATCGCCTGCACAATATAACTTTGCGACCCCGTAAATCGTTTCTTCTCTTCGTTTTTCCCAATCAGGATAAACGTTCCAATAGAAATAATGGCCCCACCCGCAATTACCCCGGCTTTAGCAGGCTCTCCCAAAACAAGCACTGATAAAATAATAGTCAACACAATACTGGCCTTATCGATGGCCACCACCTTCGACACTTCCCCAATCGCCAGGGCCCTGAAAAAAAACAGCCACGACAAACCCGTTGCAATGCCCGAAAGTCCAATAAACAATAATGCTTTATTGGTAATCGTAGAAATCGTATGTAGTTGATGGGTAACTAGGACAACAATAAAAGCCATCACCACCACAACGACGGTTCGAACCGCCGTGGCTAAATTGGAATTGACGTTCTCCATTCCGATTTTGGCTAATATCCCGGTTATTGCTGCAAACAATGCTGCCAATAATGCCAACACTACACTCATTCCAAACCCTTCTTTTCCTTGAAAGTGTGAACTGTCCGAAATGCCTTTTTAGATAATTTATCTTTCCCTCGTTAATAGCACAATATAGTAAAATAATTGGGAACCACAATTTTATTAAAAAGAACGGAACTAAAATAAGCCAACATCACTGTTTGGCTTATTTTTCACTTCTATTGTGAGATGTGTAAAATTTCATAGATGGTTAGATTGCCAGATAGGTCCACTACTGGCTTTTCTTGAAAAAAGCTGAAATGGCTATAGCCCCATTTATCAGGATTATATATTAAGAAATCCCCACTCTTTGCTTCTGCATTTTTCACGTACTGATCCACTGCAGTGAATGAAAAATCGATTAATGATTGTTGTTCTGGGATGCTCCCCGCAAATTCAACCGCGTATCTACTTTTAGCAAAATTCTCTTCCAAGGATACATTTAAAGATACTCCAATGTTAATATGCTGCCATCCGAATGAAGCTAAAATATTGTCATAATACCCGTCAAAGACAAAGGAATTCATCCCTTGTGCTGTATTCCAGATATATAAGGGTGAATAGGAATTGTATAGGTTGCCGTTCTTCTCAGTTTCAGTCGTTAAATAAGCCTTAAACAACAGCCCCGGAAATCCATCTGTCCTATGCCCGTTTTCTTGCACCCGTCGTCTAATAATATCCATATCGTAATCCGCTGGTAAAATAACCTTATATTGCATACCTATCATACGTACCACTCCTCTTATTCGCTATAAAATAATGGTAACTTTTGGGTTTCGTGGTGTAAAATAGGTGTTATTGATGAGTGGCATCATTTTAAATGATGGGGTGGAGTGAAATGGAGTTAAATGATCTGATTATATTCAAAAAGGTAGTTGATGAGGGGTCCATCACGAAAGCGGCCAAAGAATTAGGGTATGTTCAACCTAATGTATCTGAAAGAATCAAGAAACTCGAACAAGAGCTAGAGGCCCCTTTATTGCATCGGAATCACAAAGGCATTTCGTTACTTCCATCTGGAGAAGTTTTGTTGGAGTACGCGAATCGAATCTTACATTTAGTGGATGAAGCAAAACGTGAAATTAAAGTCGGTGGGGAGACGTATCGGATAGGTACATCCCCATCCATTTTGTCCGCTTATTTAAAGAAACGAATTAAAGAAGATTTTATGAAGTATCAATTAATTATTGATCACAGCAGTCAATTGCAAGTATTGTTACTTCAACAAAAAGTAGATATGATCATTACCTACACGAATCATTCCAATCCTGAGTTGGAAGAAGTATTCTGTACCAAGCTTTCTATGAGTCTACAAAAAGCAAAAGGGAAACCTGTTCCTGATTATGCCGATGCGTTTTTTTTCGTTAGTCACGACCCACAGTGTCCTTTTCGCATGCATACAGTTGCGTTCATGGAGGAGCATGGATTTTCCATGCGGAAACTCCATCAGGTGGATTCTTATTCATTAATCAGGGAACTTGTTGCTCAAGGAAAAGGGTTAGCGTTCTTGCCCAGTAACACGGTGGATGTTGACACAATCGACGAGTTATCGACTGCCGATCTTCCCATTTACTTTTATACCAATCGGGCCTCCCAAAAACGAGTTCCGAATGACATTTTTGAGCGAGTTTTTTAAAAAGAGAAGGAAGAATTAAGCATCCACCATAAGGGTGCGCGAATGATAACATCTTTAAACCTCGAGAGTTCTCCGGGGAAACAGGTGCCATATATGGAACACCGAACGATTTTAAGGACAGCATGTGGAACGAGACGGTCATACAGGAAGTTGAAAAAAGGTTATCAGAAATCGATATAGATGCCGTTATGGATGTGGGGTATCTAGAACAATTTATAGAAGATAATCCTTTTTCTCCGTTTCCTCAAATTCAAAGTACCGAAAGACCTGACAAAACAGTGGCTAATTTAGTAGAGGGGAGAGTTGCCTTGATTTACTATAACTAGGTGGGAAGTCATAAAAAATGACTGCACCACAAGCAATCATTTCCTCCTGACCGTAGTTGAAGAAGAATAGTGATATTAGTCAAATTGGGATAACATTTTAATAAAGTATTTTGGAGATTCAGTAAACCCTTGTCGCATATAAAACCTATGTGCATCTGTTCTCCTTGAATGGGAATGCACCTCAATTCTATCGCAATTTCTTTTTATGGCTAAAACAGTACAGTATTCTTCAAGTTCGAAGGAAGTATTTTCAAGATTTTTGTTAACTAATAAAAATCTACAAAAAAATCGAACGTCCCATTTCTGAGACGTTCGATCATATTCTATTAATTATTAACCGCACTACTCAATTTTATTAAATACATATCTCTATCGAACTCATCACCAGATGCAAAGGAATGTGTATGACCAAGAATGATATAGCCCCCATCTTTTGTTGCTTCAATTGACTGACCAAAATCTGCTAAAGGGCCTCCATACGTTTTCTTCCAAATCTGATCTCCGCTATCATTCCATTTCCATAGGGCTAAATCAACGTTTTGTTCAGGAGATTTTTCGTATCCAACTGCCATGTAATTTCCATCGGACGTTTTGATCAAGCTTTGTGAAGCTTGGGTGTTAATACCATCACCTACATATTTTTCCCACTTGATTTCGCCTTGGCTATTTACTTTTGCAAAATAGCTCTTACTCACTATTTGTGGAAAGAATCCTCCTAACCAAGTGATAGTCTCTGAATCTCCAACTAGCATATAATCTCCTTTACCTGTTTCTACTACATCATATAGGAAATCCTCTATCCAATCCCCTTTACCAAATTTTTTCTCCCATTGTAAATTTCCCTTTCCATCTACCTTCACTAAATAGAAATCAGATTTCCTTCCTAGTTGAACGGAATAGGTTTGCCCAGCAATGATATATCCTCCGTCACTTGTTGCCTTTATCCTATTTGCGGTATCAGACGCTTCACCACCGTAAGTTTTTTCCCAAAGTTTATTACCATTTTTGTCGATTTTAAGTAGGAGAATGTCATTAGCTCCATTCGCTCCCGCTGAACCTGTCATTATAAACCCATCATCTGGGGTTTGTATGAAGGAAATACCACCTTGGTACACATCTTTTGTCCCTATTGTTTTCTCCCATTGAGTTTCTCCAGTTGCCGATAATTTAACTAAATATACATCAGTTGTTTCTTCTCCATCATCTTTACCGGAATAGCCTAATACTACGTAGCCTCCGTCTTTAGTTTGAATAATATCATTACCCCATTCATGTAAGGATTCACTTCCTAGTGGGCGATACCATTCCGTTCTACCGTCTTTCCCTACCTTAACAACAAATAAATCCGTATCTTGTTCCCACCAGCCTTCTGCTTCATCAAAAAAGAAACCTTTTGTTGAGAATGTTTCGGAAGCTCCGACCATAATATAGCCGCCGTCTGATGTTTGATGAACTTTTGAACCCATTTCCCATAGTGATCCACCAAACTGCTTATGCCATTCTACTTCAGCTGGAAGATCTTCTTTTTCATATGGTGCTTGAACCATTCCATTACCAAAATACTGATCTTTTCCTTGCTCTCCAATGTCCTCAGCACTATCTCTGATCATCTGAGCAATTTTTTGAGGTCCTACCTTACCATATTTGTTAATAAGTAAGGCAGCAACAGCTGATACTTTTGGTGTTGCCATAGAAGTACCTGCCATGAACATATAATCGTTGTCTTTATAAGCTCCCATATTAAGATCTAAATACCATAATCCTTTATCATAACGTTGGCCATCACCGCCGGGTGCCGTTACATCAATTGAACCTGGGCCATAGTTCGAATAAGAAGCTTTCGTATCCATTGGTCCTGTAGCAGAAACGGTGATAACACCTGGATCTAATCCAGGTTGCTCAAAGCCTGCCCCGACAAAAGAATAACCATCTTCAGCATACTCTTGGTTAAGGAAATCTGTTACCTTCCCTTTAGCCGTAACATTGATACCGTCATTTCCTGCTGCAGCAACAACTGTAATTCCATGATCAGTTGCATATTTTACAGCTCTTTTATATAGAAGGAAATCAGCAACTTCATTTCCTAAGTTATATCGTTTCCCTGTGCTTGGATCTGTCCAAAAAATTTGTCCCATTACAGAATATCCGCCTAAACTCATGGAAATGACATCGACACCATCATTTGTTGCCCCAACAATCGCTTGTGCGATGGTAGAAGTTGAGGCACCACCTTCTGCTCCAAACACACGATAAGATTTATATCCAATTCCAGGAGCTACTCCTAAAATTCGTCCTTTTCCAGCGATAGAACCAGCTACATGGCTTCCATGTCCATTTCGGTCCATGATATCGTCTGGATTTCCTTCTTCCGATGAATCCCCGTTTGCATTTGCAGGTACGTAGTTTCTGCCACCTAAATAATTTGTTTTTAAATCAGGATGAGTATAATCAACACCTGTATCGATAATCCCTACAACAACATCGTGAGTTCCACTATTATTTTTAAAGCTAGCTCCGTAATTCGTTACTCGCTTAATGTCCCATTGGTAAAAATTATAAAAATCAGGGTAGATCTCTTCTTCCCCACCTTCTTCTCGATCAAAGCTAGGTCTAATTAAACTACTATCAACTTGAATGGAATTTGTTTGAGAAGGAAACACACTTCCAAGTTCTTTAATCATGTTACTTTTGCTTTGTTGTTGATCAAATTTTGTTAATTCAGTAGGATTAAACGCTACTTTTTTCACTTTTGGTAGATTCATCTTTATAGAAGGACCAACAGACTTAACCTGTGTATTTTTCTGTAAAGTTGTAATTAAATCTGCATTACCTTTTACAACTACAGCACCTATTTGAGAGATTTCACTTTCGATCTTTCCACCATTCTTTTCAACAAAATCTTTAAAGCTTTTCGAAACATTTTGATCTTTTAATACAACCGTGAGATTAATTGCTTTCGGGCTTGTATTTGTTACAGCCATAGAATTAATAGGTAAAAAGATTGATAGTAACATTAAAAATGTTAGGAACATAGAAACTCTTTTCAAAATATACACCTCTCGCCCCTCTTATTTTTTTATTTCTCTTTAAAATGAAACTAACCAATTCTCCCTTCTATGTATTTTGAATTTCCCTTCAAAATAATTTTAATATTTCGAACATAAATATATTGTTATTTTCCGATGTCAATAAACCACTTTTTTTAGCATACAAAATAAATTTCTTCTAAGATAATGGATCTATCGACAATTTAAGATCCTATTCGCTCGGATTTTTAGCACTTTAACGCTGTAAATTACTTTACTAATAAAACAATATTGGTTTTGGAATTACACTCATTGATCTTTTCAATTACTTTTTCCACTTGAGTTTTTTCGATGCGACCCATACACGCCACTTTTGAGATGGTACTTTTATTGTGATCACGCCCTACAAGTACGCAAACTTGGTCTTTACTAATACCCCTAAATTGAGATACTCCGCCACGTTTTCGTGCTTTTCGGTCTTTCTAATTTTTCTTTCCCTTTTCTATGCAAAAGTTCAGTTACAGCCAATAGACCTATACAAATTGATGTACATTTTCCTATGCAAATTTTAGTGGAAATCCCGTATTAATGGCTCTATACCAATAAAAAAAGAGTGCCAAATTCATATACAAATTTGGCACTCTTTTTAATTAAATACAAGTAATGGAACCCGTTATTAGTAGCGCTCCCTACTTATAGATCTTTTTGATCCACATTTAGCTCAATCAAATTTCCATCCGGGTCTGCACAGAAAATTTGTGCAAATCCGCTTTTTCCATGTGGTTTTTCAAGGACTTCCACTTCATTCTGTTTCAACCATCCCAAAGTGTCATAATAATTCCCCACTCTGAGGGCAAAGTGACCTTCTCGGCTGGATAAGTGTTTATCCTGACGAATCGTCTGCGATGAAGGATCGACGATCAAGTGAAGCTGTTGGCCCTCGATTTCGTACCAGGCGCCTGGAAAATCAAAAGCCGGACGCTGTATCTCCTTTAAACACAAAATCACACTATAGAACTCTTTTGCTTTTTCTAAATCTGTCACCGTCAGACTTACATGATGGAGGCATTTGTATGTAATCAAACCCTTCCCTTCTTTCCTTAGGATGTAGGCTCAAGTGGAAGGCTGCTCAATTGCACTTTCTTATTCGCAATTTCCTTTAAGCCCCTTCGGATCATGAGAAAAACTACAATCCATGATACGAGCATCAGGAAGATTTGTCCAACAGGAAACATTCCTGGTATAGGGGTGTCCCATAACGCATGCATCAACACAACGAGAGCGAAAACCCGGATAAACCTTGGCTTGAACAGCATGTTCAGTTCAAAGGTCTTGTTCCCTTGGACCCGGCAAAAGGCAGCCCCTGTTAAAGCAGCCCACGCAACATGCCCGCCGGGAGCCAAAAAGCTGCGCATTAGGATGGTCGAATATAGGCCCGGGAAACTACCAGATAAGAGTGCTCTTAATGAATATCCAGCCGTTTCAAACGCAGCGAAACCCGCTCCGACTGCAGCCCCTAAGAGAAGTCCATTGAGAATATAGCGGTATTTTCTCGTCCGCACGAAAAATATGACGATGAGTGCTTTGGCCAGTTCTTCCACAATCCCAATCGTAATCGGATTGATGTTATTTTTTAGTATATTAAAAAATAACAGTGCCACTAACATCGAGAGGATTCCGCCGATAAAAACGACATAAATGATTCGATAAATAGCAATATTCTGCGGCGCATTCATTTCCCAAAAGAAGATCAGTGTCGAGATAGGAACAGCAAACGCCCCAACAATGATAAGCCCTGGTATAAAGTTGATATTTTTGAATATGCTTACCCCCACATACAATCCTATGAAGGAAATAAGCGCAATCAGAAATACTCTCGCGAACAGCCAGGGCTTCGGCCACGTTTCCTTTACTTCTTCAAGTTTGGGTGTGGTTAGTGCCGTTCCCACTACGAAAAGCCGTTCCGCCTCCAGTTCACTATGCTTTCGAAATACCCGAGAGAAGATATTTTGAAATTTAGGCTCCACCGAGCGTGCATACTTCGGCACCATATCAACATATGTGGCAAACTCATAAAAAAGACTGTTTGAATCTTGAGGTGTATCGCCGTCCCCCAAAAAGGTAAAACCGCAATTGAGACAATACTTTCCCTCATGCTTATTGTCATAATCACATTCCGGGCATTTCATGTAGGATCCCCCTTTATGTACGACTCTTGAAAATTCATCTTTTTACTTTCCCCTTAAACCATTGTTATATTAACTTTTTAATAATAAAAAAGAGCTAATCGACCATTTTGATCGATCAGCCCTTAAAATTAGGTTGGGTGGATATTTGTTGATTTTCGTTTTTTCCTTAAAACCCGTGTCTCCAGTAAATAAGTAGGAATGATGATGGCTGCCCAGATGGCAAAGTAATTAAGAACGACTAAAAATGGGTTGCTGCCACCACCATGTCCTTCTTTTCCGTCTCTATCACCAAATTTCCCTCTATGAAAATCTTCTCCGTTAGGCGGTCCCTGATTTGAACTCGTTGTGGTTGTATTCCCAGTGTTCCCATTAGCAGACGCCTGCCCGCTTTGTTGCATTTGCTCCTGCTTGAAATTACCAATGCTTGGTGTAGCGGTTGAGGCAAACCATTGGATTCCACCTGCCAAAATGGCGAGTGACAGGACAACAGATGCGATTACACCTTTTCGAAGCTTTCCTCCCTTTGATTTAAACGCTCTTTTACAGATACTCAAAACCCATTGCCAATGTACCCCAACATGAAGACCAACGAACGCTAGAGTAGCATCTGCAGATAATCCATGGATTTCACGTAGGGCGTGTCCCCCTTGAACGGAAAGACTTGGAAAAACGACTTTCGAAATAAAGATTCCCGTGATAATAACGGTTGCCATTGAAACTAAAAGTAATATATTTAACAGATAACTAAATCGTGTTTTCTTAGGAAGTTTGGGATCAAAAATCTTTTTGGTTGTATTGATTACCCATTGGTAGTTCAATCCGATGTGCCCTAGAATAGCCACGCCTATAACAATACCCGCGATTTCATGGAACGGTAACCCGTCTAGAACTCTAGGATTCATGAGCAACACAAACGTGATAGCCATCAACAAATCCAGTACAATTTTTGTATAATTCTTTTTCATAATCATTCCTCCAAATTCACTCATAACCTTAACTGTTTTTCATTTTATTGGAGGAATCTTAAGATAACCTTAATAAATTAAAATCACTGTATAAAAGCTTGTTTAATTGAAAAACATACCATTAATTATGATTCTGGAAGAGGTTATACACATGGCATATGAGGAAGGGCTCGCTCAATCTGAAAAAGCCTATCACCAATTAACAGAGGTCAGTTCGTTATTTGTAAAAGCTGTGAGAGAAGATTTTCTTTCGACATGGCAATGGTGGTTTGGTCTGGCATTATTTATCGTCCCATGGATTGTTTGGTTCATTTTCCGGGATAAAAAGAGTACGGGACGTCTGCTTTTAGGAGGATTACTGACCGTTATTTTATCTCTTACAATCGATCTTGCTGCCTTATCTCTTGGGCTCTGGTCTTACCCAATGACAATCATTCCTCTGGCACCTTTTCTATTTTTACCTTATCACTATTCTTTAGCACCCGTTGGGGTTATGCTCGCTCTACAGATCAAGCCAAAGATGAATCCCTTATTAAAAGGAGCCATATTCTCTGCCCTTGCTGCTTTTGGAGGAATGAAGTTCTTTGACGCAATCGGCTTTTATGACCCGAAACATTGGTCCTCTTTTTATGATTTTATTATTTTTCTACTACTTTACTTTACAGCTTATTGGATTACAAATATGGAGAGCTTTTCTAAATTAGATAAGGGAACAAGCTAAGAAGCATATTTTTGCTTCTTTTTTTTGTAAAAAGGAAAGTAGGCATGCATCCAATCATACGAAGGTGACGGCTCATAATCTACTGTACATGACATGAAAGGATGATAAGAATGTATTATTACATACTATATCACCCCTACTATCCATGGCATAAACCAATGGTCGTTCCCTTTATTCCTCCACCGCCGGTACCACCAGCTGCAGTTACTTACCGGAATTTTTTGATGGGATACTAGTTTTCAATGCCCTGAGTGTTTTTTCTTTTTCACAGCCTTCCAAGATTCTTCTTCTTAGCATTCCATCGACTAAATTCGTTTCAACAATTGTCGATCAGGGTACTTTAATTTAGAGACTTGGATAAGGAGTGAATGAATGTGGGTAAAAAAATTGCTGTTGTAGTAACTGATCATTTTGAGGACTCCGAATATATGGAACCGGTACAGTCCTTTAAGGAAAAGGGCTATACGATTACCGCAATCGAAATGGAGAAGGATAAAACAGTGAAGGGAAAGCAAGGAAAGAGTGAAGTCGTCATTGATGCAAGCATCGATGATGTCTCTCCTGAGGATTTTGATGCACTCTTCATTCCAGGTGGATTTTCACCGGATATTCTTCGTGCAGACCAGCGTTTTGTTCTCTTCGCCAAAGCATTTATGGATGCTAAAAAACCTGTCTTAGCCATTTGCCACGGACCCCAACTACTTATCACAGCTGAAACGCTTCAAGGGCGTGATGTAACGGGTTATAAATCTATTCATGTAGATTTAAAGAATGCGGGCGGTCATTTGCATGACAAAGAAGTAGTCGTGTGCCAGAATCAGCTTGTCACCAGTAGACAGCCGGATGACATACCAGCCTTTGTTGAAGAGAGTTTGCGAATATTAGGATAGCAGAAAGGCAGTGGGCTGTTCCCTCTGCCTTTTTTACGAACAAATGAGCAAGATATTTATACATTTATCGTTTGTTCAATAAGAATTCTACAAAAATGAAGAGGAATTCTACAAAATTTTAATTAATTCTACAAAATCGAAGAAGGATTCTACAAAAGTTGGAAACAATCTTCCAATTCCACCTCAAAATGACTGATTCACATAGGAATTCTACAAAATTGAGAGCGAATTCTACAAAATTTCAACTTATTCTACAAAACCAAGGAGGAATTCTTCAAAAGTTGGAAATCATTTTCCAATTCACCCTGCCAAGTTAAAAGGAGTCCCACTTTTGATTTCTGTAATCATTGTAGTTGGGAACAAATGTATTTTCCCTTTTAGATGTCATTTATTTTAGAAACCTAATTGGTTTGCTAGATAACAAAAAAAGCTAATCGACCATCGTCAATTAGCTTTTCTACCCTTTATTGGTTTGCTTTTTTTACCCATTCTGCAACTGTAACTGTACGTTTCGCTTGATGTTTAACTGCAGCCTGCACATCTTCAATCATTTTTCCATCTTGCCCCACTGTAACACTTGTTCCATAAGGGTTTCCGCCTGCCCCGAAGGTTACAGGATCTGTATAACCAGGAGCAGCAACGATTGCACCCCAGTGATACATAGTCGTATAAAGCGATAATATTGTAGCCTCTTGTCCGCCATGTGGATTTTGAGCAGAGGTCATCGCACTTACAACCTTATTTACCAGTTTTCCATTAAACCATAGACCGCCAGTTGTATCGAGGAATTGCTTCATTTGTGAAGGCATGTTACCAAATCTAGTAGGCACACTGAAAATGATGGCATCTGCCCATTCTAAGTCTTCCAATTGAACCTCTGGTACATCGTTGGTTGCTTCTACATGCGCTTTCCAAACAGGATTTCCTTCGATCGCTGATTGTGGTGCTAACTCAGGAACTTTTAAGACTCTGACTTCTGCCCCAATTTCTTTCGCACCTTCTTCTGCCCATTTGGATAATTGATAGTTAGTTCCACCCATGCTGTAATAAACCACAGCTAATTTCACATTTGTCATTTTCCCTGTCTCCTTATCAGATGAATTCCCAAACAATTTGGATAAGAAACCCAATTAAACACACCACCTATTATGTCTTGTTTATACCATTACATGCATTTATTTAATAATTACCCTGCGATACCAGTCAGCCGCAGCATCAACCTCTTGGAGTGTTAATTGATGGCCCCGATTCTCCCAATGAAGTTCCACATTCGCATAAGCCTTTTCTAATAAGGATTGTAGTTCGGTCGATTCCATTGGCGAGCAAATCGGATCATTTGTCCCAGCAGCAATAAACACTGACTTACCTGATAAATCCGGAAGATCGATCCCTTTTCTTGGTACCATGGGGTGATGGAGAATGGCACCCTTTAAGGCGTTTTGATAATGAAACAATAAACTTGCAGCTATATTCGCACCATTAGAGTATCCAATAGCGATTATGTTATCTCGGTCGAAACCGTATTTTTCTGCTGCTTCATTTAGAAACTCATTTAGTTCTTTTGTTCGAAAAATAAGGTCTTCTATATCGAATACTCCCTCAGCTAATCTTCGGAAAAATCGAGGCATTCCATTTTCTAATACATTTCCTCGAACGCTCAATACAGAAGCTTCATCATCAATTCTTCCTGCAAGAGGCAACAAATCTAATTCATTGCCACCCGTACCATGAAGCAATAATAACGTTGGTTTTGTTGGATCTTGCCCTTTATTGAATATATGTTTCATTATTTATCTCCTTCCAGAACTCGAACCTCCACCTGCGGTAAAGTTTCTTCTAATTCTTCTCTTTTGGACTCTAACCAAGACGGTAGCATAAGTTTTTTTCCAAGTTCTTGAGCAGGTTCATCCACTGCAAAACCTGGTGGGTCAGTCGCTATTTCGAAAAGGATTCCCCCTGCTTCATGAAAATAAAGAGCCTTGAAGTAGTTTCGGTCCAGAATCTCTGTCGGATAATATCCATTTTCAACAAGAAGGGACTTCCACCTTTGATGATCCTCCACATCCTTTGCTCTCCATGCTATATGGTGAACCGTCCCGGCTCCCATCAGTCCCCGGACTGATGGATTTAACTGAATATCGATAGTATTCCCAACATTGCCTTCTGACTTAAATCGTAGAAATTCATTCTCTTGACCCATGCATTCTAATCCCAACACATTTTCTAGCACGTCTGTCGTTTTATGTGGCTGTGCCGAAAACAGAACAGCACCGCCAAATCCTTTAATCGCATTTTCTGGTTGAACTCCTCCAAAGTTCCAAGTATTCCTTGGTCCCTCGTCTCTTTCAGTTAATTCAATTTGAAGTCCGTCAGGGTCGTTAAATTTTATATATTTTTCACCAAAGCGAAGGGATGTGGTAAATTCAACACAAAATTTATCTAATCGTTTCTCCCAAAATAGAGCGGTATCTTTCGGGATAACATAACTAGTTACGCCGACCTGCCCCGTTCCAATTCGACCTTTCAGCTGTTTAGCCCAAGGAAAAAAAGTTATAACAGTACCTGGTTGGCCCGTGTCATTCCCAAAATAAAGATGGTACACTTCTGGCCGATCGAAATTAATCGTTTTTTTAACAAGTCGTAACCCCAGCACACCTGCATAAAAGTCGATGTTCCTTTGAGCATCATTCACCATTGCTGTAATATGATGGATCCCTGCTGTTTTTTGCATGCTATCCCCTCCATTTTTCAATGGGTTTTAAAACGATTTAATTCGGTCTTTCAATTTCAAAAATCTCACCAATTTTTGCGTAATTATTGCCAGCCAATCTGCTAACCGCGGCTAAGCCCCTTGTATCGATTCTTCCATTTTCATAAATGTCTCTTTCGATATGAAATTGAACAACTTTTCCTATTATCAAATCACACCCCGGCGTATCCAAGCCATTCAATTCCAAAGAATGCTCTACTATACATTCCATTCTGATTTTCGCTTCCTTCACTCCAGGAACTGATATTTTCATACTTTCTACCGGTGTTAAGTTAGCTAACTCTATCTCACTTTGATCAGGTGGAAGGTTTGCTGCTGTTTTATTTATTTTTTCAACATTTTGCTCATCAACGATATGAACCACAAATTGCTTGGACTCAATCATGTTTCTCGCTGTATCCTTTTGCCTCCCTGATGACCGTTGGATCGATAAAGAAATCATTGGGGGATTAGATGACACGATATTAAAATAACTAAATGGTGCTCCATTTAAAACACCGTCTTTTGAAAGAGTTGTGGCAAAAGCGATTGGCCTAGGTATGATGCTACCTATTAGAAATTTATAATTGTCTCTTTCAGATAATGATGCAGGATCGATTGAAAGCAAAGAAATCATTCCTTTTCACAGAATCAGTCTAGTTCTCTTACATCAAACGGTACTAACACTTGTTCAATTTGCGCTCTTTGCGACTCATACTGTGATGGCAGCATCAAATTTTCTCCCATGGTCGCTAGGGACTCATCATGAGCAAATCCTGGAGGATCCGTCGCGATTTCAAACAGGATTTCTCCATGCTCTCTAAAGTAAATTGCATTAAAGTAATTTCTATCCCGAACAGCAGTGACACCATAACCATTTGCCGCCACATATTGCTGCCAATCAAGTTGATCCTGGTCATCAATAGCGCGCCATGCGATATGGTGAACAGTTCCTACCCCCATTCGCCCGCGTCCAATCGGAGTTAATTTAAGGTCAATCACATTCCCAATATCCGCAGTGGAACGATAACGAGCAAAGTCTTCTTCTTTACCGATTAATTCAAGACCCATTACTTTTTCTAATAATTCAGCCGTTCTATTAGGCTGGGTTGATAATAGAGTGGCACCTCCAAAGCCTTTAATAGCCACTTCAGGTGTGACGTCACCGAAGGTCCAATGATTGATTTCTCCTTCTTCTCTTTCAACGATTTCCAAATGAAGACCGTGTGGATCATCAAATTCCAGATACTGCTCTCCGAAGCGTTCCATGATAGTAAAAGGAACATTGAACTTTTCTAACCTTTTTTCCCAAAATTCCATGGCACCTCTTGGAACAACGTAAGATGTGACACCTACTTGGCCGTCTCCAATGGTTCCTTGACGAGCTCCTGCCCATGGAAAAAATGTAATGATAGTTCCAGGCTTCCCACCTTCATTTCCAAAATAAAGATGATAGGTACCTGGATCATCAAAATTCACTGTTTGCTTAACCAAACGCAAACCCAACACGCCTGCATAAAAATCCACGTTTTCTTGGGGATGTCCAACGATGGCTGTAATATGGTGAATACCCATTGTTTTCTTGCTCATTTATTAACCCTCCTTATAAAAATTCAATAGGATTATTTTTTAGAAGAAAAATATATCTAGCGCATATTTGCCAGGTCCAGTTAAAGCGACACCAATAGCAACTGCCAGCAAAGTTAGGTTATATTCATATCCATTTGATGTTGCCCATAATCCGTTTGGAGCATGCACTTTTACAATAGCCATGATCATAGTCCCTGCAATCAACAGTGCCGCAAGCGGAGTTAAGAATCCTACAGCAAACAAAATACCACCAATAAGTTCTGCCAATCCTGCGAAAAGCGCCATCGTCACACCTGGTTTCATTCCAATGGATTCAAACCAGCCTCCTGTACCTTTTAATCCGTAGCCTCCGAACTTACCAAACAATTTTTGAGCCCCATGACCAATGAATAATACACCAACAACCAAACGAATGATTAATAAACCAAGATTTATCATTATTATATCCTCCTAAAGTTCTTTTATCTCGAATTCGAGATATATCTCCAAAAAAATGTTATATTTCATTACTTACCTTTTTCAAAAGTTTAACCAATAGCTCCGACTCATGAGAGTCTAAAGAACCAAACATGTGATCAACTAACTCCTGATGTTTCGGCATGATTTCCTCCATCAAGCTATTGCCATGAGCAGTTAACGCAACATGTATGGCTCTCCGATCATTCGGACAAGCACTGCGATTTAACATGCCTTTCTGTTCCAATCTATCAATAACATAGGTCATAGAACCACTAGAAATTAATATTCTGTGACCAATTTGTTGTATGGTTTGTTTTCCTTTGTTATAAAGCACTTCGAGAACAGAAAATTCTGTAATACTAAGGTTGTATTTTGTCATTTCCAACTTCATTCTCTCCTGAATTTCTTTGGATGTTTGCATCAATACAAGAAAGGGCAAATTTGTACATTTTCTGTTCATGCTCTCACCTCCTTCTTTATTTTGAATTAAGATATCTTGAATCTGAGATAATCTTATAACTTTTTTACGTTTATGTCAATAGACTGTTTTAAATAAATGAAAGATTCATTTTTAGGCATATAACAAACCCACCATGTATATGGTGAAACACGGGAGGAATAAACATAAGGGGGGCTTATAATGCTTACAATAGCTATTATCGTTACTGCTATTGCAGCCGTTATAACCATCGCAGCAGTGATTCAGTCGATCCGTAATCGGAATTAATTTTGGCATAGTATGATTAAAGCCCCTTCTCATTTGAGAGGGGCCTGGTTTTGTGGAGAGAAAATATGTTAAAACTAGAAGCGTTTAATTAGGCACTACTTTTTTTGCAGAAAGGGAAGCAAGTACAGATTCATTGAATCCTTTCGCGATGAGCCATACAGCTAAAATCATTTCATTCGCTGCCACTGGCAGTGACAAAAGGCTCCATACAGAAATTTGTTGAATTACACCAAACATTACTAACAATCCATAAATAAAAACAAGGGTTGCCCCTGTCATACCCAAAATTGAGATAAACCTTGGAACGAGCTTGGTTTTATAAAATATATAACTGTACATCATCGTATTTATCCCCAGCATGAAAAGGGGGCCAAGCATAAATGTCCAGTCGTGGATGGCTTTTAATACAGTTCCCGACGCTTGAAAAGAGGCGGTATCCTGGGCTCCAGCTGCTACAAATTCTCGGCTTAAGGTCAATAAGGACAGTACGCTGATAACACCAATAGTAATAATAATGGCTTCAAGAAACCTGAAGCATACATGCCAAAGAGCGATCGTTTCATTATATTTTCTTAAAATGGGGAACATGGTCGTTGCCGTACCAACCGCTGATGCGACAAGAATTAACTCCATAAGTGCTCCCCATATCACCTGGTTTGCGTGTTCGGAACCTTTAATCAAATAATCGGGGCCGTTTAGGATAGGGTCGTATAAAAGAAGACCGATTACCGCCGTAACGGCTGCCAGTATAAACAGTACTCCCACCAATTTTGCTGCCTTCTTGTTTGAATTCATCTTTGTCTCCCCTTTTCATAAATTCAAAAACACTCTCAATCCTTACAGCTTTTTATGGTCACCGTAAAAGAATACCTCTTCTAACGGTAAGTTAAAGGCGTGCGCAATGCGAAAAGCGAGTTCTAGAGATGGAGAGTAGTTTCCCTTTTCGAGAGCCACGATGGTTTGTCTTGTTACGCCCACCTTGTCAGCCAATTGCTGCTGGGTCATTTCATCATGATTGAATCGTAATTTGCGAATGTGATTGCCGACAAGAATTTTGCCCATTTTATACTCCTCTCCTATAGTGATAAAGTTTCGTGATGGAGCCGGTCACATCGGAAAGGAATCCTGAAATGATCAGGATCATGAACATCACCTGTGACGGTTGATAGAAAACAAGCGACCCCATTGCAAGTAGAAAGCCGATGATGAACACAAAGAATGAATTTCGATTTGCTTTTAGGTCAATTAACTTATCTAGTTCATCGGCGAATTTCGGTTCTTTTTCTTTGGTTGTTATTCTGAAGACGATGTTAAAAATAATGCTGATTAAGATGTGCGCGACTATTGATACCACAGTCAAGATGAGGACAAAGGAACCCCAATAGCGAAAGGTTTCTGTCGACCCCAGCCCCCCTTCAGGATGCTGAGGATACATATATAAGCTATAGGAAACGAAGATGAGTATGGCGCTGATTAACGATACGATGCTTTTCTTTTCTTGATACGTCATGGTTTACACCCCTTGCACTCTAAATTCCAAATTAGGTAAAATTTGTTATACATAATGTAACATGAACTATACATGATGTAAAGCAAACTTTACATAAATAGGCGGCACTGGCTAATGGTTTCAAAGTTATAGTAGTTTCAACTGTATTTTGGGTAGGGTACACCAGGTAAATAGCTTGGTTGGTTGCATGTTTTGGGTGGTGGTGGTTGATATGTTGTTGAAAGTGGACGATAAATTTAAAAAGTGGACGATATCCTTTGGGAAGTGGACGATATCCAGCTACAAGTGGTTGATATCCTTTTGAAAGAGGTCGATATCGGTTTTTCCCACCCGAACAAGGACTTTTTGCGTAGCCAAGCGAGGCTATTGACGACCGTAATAAAAAGTGCGTAAATCCTAAGAATTTACGCACCTTGGTTTTATTATTCAATTCGTCCAGTTGATTTTCGCATTAAAATATAACTTATAAGATATGTAAAACTGGTAATCCCAAACAGGAGGAATATACCCGGAGTCATTAGTAAATATAGACTTAAAGGTAAAGACCAAATGAAAGCAATTAACATAAAAATTGTTTTTGAGCGATAATAAGAAAAAATGGCTGCAAAAGCTGGCAAGACCAGCATAAATAAGGTTATGAATGTGGTATCGTTACTAGCTTGATTTGAGTATGGATTGAAGAAGTTTAAGATAAACCATAAGATGATGGATACGATTGCTGCAACTAAACCAATAGTGGATGGCTTAATTGACATTCATTTATCCCCTCCTTTTTATATACAATAATACAATAAATGCCCAATACAGGATTTAATTTTTCCGAAACTATAGTAAATAAGCGATTGCCGTTGGTCAGCAATCGCTTTCGTCCGTACCTCTTTCCATTTTCAATAGGCACAAGTTCCTCTCATGCTGCAAAAGCCATTCCTTTCTCCAGAGCCCGCCCGCATATCCTGTCAATTTTCCATTAGAACCAATAATCCGGTGGCAAGGAATCACGATGCTTAACTTATTTTTTCCATTAGCACTTCCCACCGCTCTAATAGCCTTATCGTTATCCATTGAAACGGCGATATCTTTGTAAGATGCCGTACCACCAAATGGAACACCTCTCAACGTTTCCCATACCTTTTGCTGAAATGACGTTCCATCAACGATACAAGGAAAAGTAAAGGTCTGCCGCTTCCCCCTGAAGTATTCATCCAACTCCCTATAAGCATCCTCTAACACTTTAGGTGTCGTAGACTCTCTCGCATACAACGGTTTGTCCCTCTCAGTAAACAAAATAGAAAGAATTCCTTCATTCGTGCCTACTATTTCGACCACTCCAATCGGAGATGGGTAATCCAATCTATACATATAAAGACCTCCATAAATAGAACACCGAGTAAGCTTCCCAGCCTGTCCAGCCCGCCGCCATCTCTTTCAATTCATCCAATGTCGGCTTGCGCTCAAGCCCTAATTGAATTCTTACTGCATTGTGAAGACCCACGTCTGTAATGGGAAACGCTGCACTTTGATGAAGGCATTTCATCATCACATAATCCGCGGTCCACGAACCAATCCCTCTTAATTTAGTCAAATAAGCATGGATTTGTTGATAGTATTCCATTTTGAATAAATGTTCTCTCGTTAGTTCCCCATCCACCATGGCTTGAGAAACTCCAATCACATATTCTGCCTTTCTAGCCGTGAATTGAAGCTCCTTTAATGTATCTACTTCTATTTCAGCTATCCTATCAAAGGTAGGATACAACCAGTAGGTTTCTCCTTCAAACGTTACACTTTCTCCAAAACGTTCCACAAACCGTTTCCTTAAGGTATAAGCGAATGTCAGATTGATTTGCTGCCCCATGATCGCCCATGTGAGTGCCTCGAACAAATCCGGTATGCCAATCATCCGCAATCCTCTATATTTACTTACTACTCGCTGCAACATCTGATCGTTCTGTGCCATTTCATAAAATCCTGCTAAATCCCGGTCTAAATCAAACCAGTCCATTACATAATCCGAAGCCATTTTTTGTGCCTTCACCGTAGGTTTTCCTAATGGAAATTCAACCTGAAGCGAATCATCTATGAAACCGATCTTTAATAAAAGGGGATCTTGATCAATTTTAAGCAATTTATATACAAATCCATCTTTTATCCTGTGCAACAATTCCTGATCAGACCTGCCCAGAAAAACTAAACATTCCTTAAAATGAAAGTCCTTCGGCGTAGGGATTTCAATGATTGACGGCTGGTTCATCCACTTCCTCCTTGCTCACCCGATTACGATACTCACTCGGTGTACAATTTTTCACTCGTCTAAACACCCGATAAAAATTTGAAGGACTCTGGAATCCTACTTCATAGCAAATGTCCAGGTTTGTGAGTCCCGTGCTTTTTAGCAAAAAGGCGGCTTTATCTATCCTTATTTTTTCCAAGTAGGTTCGCGGTGTTTCTTGCGTTTCCTTCTTAAACAATCTTTCCAAATAGTAAGGACTCACGCCGATATGAGAGGAAACATCCTCCAAAGTGAGATTCACCTTATAATGCTCAGCAAGATATACCATCACACTTCGTACAAGTGCTTCGTGCGGGGAATGTTCGGCTTCCGGCTGGCATCTCTTGCATGCCCGATAGCCCTTCTTTTCCGCTTCACTCATCACTAAATAGAACTCCACATTCCTTTTCTTCGGTTTTCTGGATCGACAGGAGGGCCTGCAGTAAATCTTTGTGGTTTTCACAGCGGTATAAAAAAGCCCGTCATAGGACCGGTCACAGGCAATGATTTTCTCCCACATTTCATCAAACGAAAAAGTAAGCTTTGCCATCAGGGAAACTCCCCTTCCAATTGGATTGTTCCTCAACTTACTCCCATTTTACAAGAAGTCCGGTTTGCATTCATCCTCGTTCTTGCTCTTACTGTCTGATTTCATTTTATCGTACCAATAGAAAAAGCTGCTAGGATAGCAGCCTTTTCATGTACACCCTTTATATTAGACGCAAGTAAATGATTGGATTTGGCGCAGGCTAATTCCGAAATACATCCATCTAAATCCGGTCCAACGATACCCTGCGACTGAGTCACGGCCAACAAAGATTGGGAAAAACCAAAACTGTTCATTTCCTCTTAGCCATATATACGTAAATCTGAAAAGACATCGTCTAATCCCGCCTGGGTCAACGGCAAAGGCAGTTGCTTGTTGGGGAACATAGGACGGTGGTGGTGAAGTTGGCGGCCCGGATGTTGGACCTCCTTGGCCCGGTTGACCTGATGGTCCTTGGCCAGGTGGTCCAAATGGCGGCTGAAACCCACCGCCTTGACCAGGTGGTCCAAATGGCGGCTGGAACCCTCCTCCTTGGCCCGGCGGCCCGAATGGCGGTTGGAATCCTCCTCCTTGGCCCGGTTGCCCGAACGGAGGCTGAAACCCGCCAAACTGTCTTTCATCATGGGTAATATAATGGTAATCTACATGTTGGACTGGGGTTGAATAAACATACGCTTGCTGATTATAGGGATTAGGATACATACCATGCACTCCTTATTATTTCATCTCCCCTTATCCTATTCAGTGGTCATACGCCTAACAACTTGTTCTCTAAGAAAAGGGCATTTGCCTAAGTGGGGACAGTCCCCCGGCGCTTTAGCGCAACGGGGGACTGTCCCTAAATTCATGGGCATCCGCACAGGCATCTAGGCTGTCACCTACATATATCTGTTATTAGGGGATCCTAGGTCCACCGCCATCTGGAGGTATGAATATGATTAATTTTTATTCTTTTCGTGGAATCGTCACCATGATCAGTGATTTTTTTACCGGGCAAAATGGCGAAGGAGAAGGCTGCTATCAATTAATTTCTGTAGAAAATGAAGTAGGGGCAACCGTAAATTTCGTAGTGTCACCTACCACTTACTTTGTAGACCATTATATGGTGGCAGTCGGAGATCGAGTGACTGGATATTATGACGGGAATGCACCTGTACCGCTCATTTACCCACCACAATATCGGGCACTTGTCATGGTAAAAGATAGTCCTTACCAGAATGTAAAAGTATCTTATTTTGATAGTCAGTTAGTGAGTAGTGATGGTCAATTACGATTAAATCTCTCTCCTTATACCCAAATGGTCTTAACCAATGGGCAACTCTTTTCAAAAAGCCCTGCGAACCGAAATCTCATCGTTATTTATGGCCCTGCCACAAAAAGTATCCCTGCCCAAACTACTCCTTATAGAATAATCGTTTTGTGTTTAACGTGAGAGGCACCTTTTTCTTCATTAAATAATAAATCTGCCATTTTTCTAGGCAGATTTATTATCATCTTTATCCATTTTTCCTTTTTGATACTAAAGATTGAAAATCATCCGTTTCAGCGATTAAATTACCCCACGACATAAGATCCTCATCAGAGACTTTCCAAGTGTGATTTTCTGAGTTATGCCTGATTGCAGCGAAATCATAACGATCTGTTGAATAGATAGTAAATCCTTCTTTTTTGCTTTGATCAATGAAAAAGTAGTCTTCGGCACGATTCACTTTTTCAAAACGAATATAATAAAATATTTCTTTTCTAAACATTAAGGTCGCACCTGCCACAGAGCCGGTCGAAGTGTTCTCATCTCCCTCCACATGTATGAGTGCTTTCTTATTTTTAAAATAGATAAAGCATGCGCTTTTACCAACAATGGAAACATTCTTATCCCTAAATGCCGGCATAGAGTTCGTAATATAATCAGGACCGTAATAGTCATCATCGTCAAATTTAGCTATGATATCATAATTAGCTAGTAAAACCCCATAATTCAAACAATCACCTAGGGTTGCTTTTTCATGTAATTGATAGACTCTGACATTCGGATAGTCCATGGCCTTATGAATCCACCTGTCCATGTTCATCGAATCTTTATTCAAAATAATAATCAACTCTTTATCCTTCCACGTTTGCTGCTGATAATTATTAAACACATTATCCATGAACTCTTCTCTAATCGTACAAGTAATAATGGATACCACTTTCATCCCCCCCCCATTAGTATGCGTTTATAACTTTATCTAAAAATTCAGTTAAATTAGGATATTTTTTTAATTTATTTATTTGTTTCATATCATTTTTCAAATCACTTTTCGCTTTTGAGCTAAAGCCTGCTGCACCTAAGAGATTAAAGTGACGAATATCTACCTCAAGCAGAAGGACAATGGTTTCGAGGATACAAATGAATTTTTCACTTAAGCTTTGGAAGTGAGTAGGATTGGATTGTAGCAGTAGTTTATATTCCTTTATTATATGATTCATAGTCAGTAAATCTGTCATTCTAGCAAGCTCTAATCCTAAGATCAGCACATCCACGTCATGATGTTTGATCGTGAATAAACCGAAGTTGCCTACTGCCTCTCTCCATTTACTTTCCTCAACGGGATGCTCCTGATGGTAGGTGACAATTTCATTACTGATTTTATATTGAGCTCCCATTTGATATAAACGATAGCCTAATTCCCAATCTTCATATCCGTAATGGTAAAATTCCTCATCGAACAAGCCAGCTTGTATGATTAAATCCTTGCGAATCGACATGTTTCCTGTTAAAAAGGCCATCCAAGGAAAAGCAAACCCTTCTAATTCATCATTAAAGTTCCTTACAATTTGTTGGTACCATGGGTATGCATTGAATGATAGCTCTTTGAAATTTTTTTGGGCTATATCCCTTTTATCTATTAATGGATACGGGTGATCAAGCGGGAATTCACACTGTTTATACCTTGAATATAGTTCTTGATTTTGTTTGGTTACGTCTGCAATTTTGTTCATTTGTTGTTCGGAAAAGGTAGGGAAAATACATGAATATACTGCCCTCAAATAAAGAGCACCCGATAAAATTAGGTTGTTTTGTGTTTGATGGTTTATATAATGATTTTCAACGAAGTTAGGCTCCGTCATCATTTCTGCATCGAGGAAAATAAGAACACTGCCTCTTGCACTTTGAATGCCCACATTTCTGACTCTAGCTCTACCAAGCCTTTCTGTACTGCGAATATACTTAAAATGATAAGGGGGGTGATAATCTTTTAGTTTTTCTTCGGTTTCATCCTTAGAAGCATCATCAATAAGAATCACTTCCATTTTAGATAGATCAAAGGTTTGATATTCGAGTGAGTAGAGGGTAAATAAATTTAGTGGATACTTGTTTTGGGAAGGGATAATTATGCTAACCTCAATATCGTCACTGCTTAATGACTCCCGATCAAGATATTTTTTTGCACTTTCTTGTCTAATACTCTTTGACCATTTAAAATTATTTTTCACGTTCTTAACATCTTGGGATAATTTCTCTAAAGACTCCAATGATTTGAAGATGGAATCTATCCTTGTTTGTAACTGTTCATCCAAACTATGTCCAAACATAAAGCACCCCTTTACCTTTCTATAACAATGACTCGTCCAAATGTTTTGGCTTTTATAGAATATGAGTGGTAATCGGATGTGACTAGACTTTCTCCCCGCATTGATAAATTTTCAGTTTTAGGTTCAGGTCCCTCTCGAGTTCGCACCTAAGAAAAAAGCGACCTTCGCAATGGAAGCATCGCCCCTTATGGAGATTATTTGTTTTGATTTCTGATTGATTCTCTATCAATCGATTGTGGCGGTTTTTCAAACCATCCATGATCAATTAAGAGGTTTGCCCCTTTCTTCGCATAGGCCCCTACCTTAAGGATAAACCCTTCATAGCTTAGGATTAAATCCTTTCGAAAGGATGAAGCAATGGCCAGTCCAAAATCGCCCAGACCAATCGCGCTTTGAGCATTCGTATGAAATAACATTAATTTATCAGAAAATGGTGCCTCTGTACTGTTTGTGATCGTTGAATCCCATGTGGATGGATAGGAGTTGTCATCTTCCTTTAGTTTAATCATAAAATCCTCCACCATCTTCTTCCCTAAATCGTAACCCTCTTTAAAGTAGTCACTCATTTTCTTGGACTGAGCTACCTGGCTAAAACCTAAAAGCATTGTTTTTGCTACATTGGCCACCTCGATATTTACTCCTAAATGAGCAATTTCTATTCCAAGAAGCGGCCGAGGAGTACCTATTAATCCCCCAAGGAATTTTCTATCCGTCACATACTCTATTTTATCAGGATAAGAAATATAAGGGGCTCGAATAAAGACTCCTTTTTCCTGCATGAGCTCTGCATTACGGTCATATAACGTTTCTGTTTGACTGTGAAACTGTTTGAACAAGGCACGGACATCTTTCCGCGCGGAAACCGACTTCGCTAAGCTGTATGAGTTCAATCCGGTTCTCCCCATATGTTGCAAATAACGCATGTAGGTAACATCGGAAAAAAGCTTCTTTGCCTGCATGTTCACATCTTGTTCTCCAAATCCATTAGGCAGAGGAATCTCTTCCTTTGTAAATAGATCGGAAACTTGAGTTACATGGTCGTAGGAATAGCTGAGTGCCAGTTTAATAATTGGCTTAATATCCTGATCTTCGCAGGTTTGTAAAAAATGCTTCAGCACACAAATAGACATCGTGTCACCAATATATGTACTCCACAGCATCGACAATTCAGCAGACGTTAACTTGGGCATATGTTCGACCATTACTTATCATCCTCAAAACCAATTTTCTATATTTTATATATTTCCTCAAATAATGAGATTGATACTGAAAAGAGAACAAGAAGAATTTAATATCGTTCATACAAATAGAAAAAGCCGCTAAAAATAGCTGCTTTCATTAATGGGTTATTCTTTCACGAGCCCGGCTCTCAACTTCGTCACTCCAAATTCTAAATAGGCCTTTAAGCAACTTAGCATATAGACCCATCCTTCTTTGTTGTCTATCAAATGATGAATAAACTCATCCTCTGCTTCATTAAATCCTTCCTCGTTCACCTCAATAATTGTATTCCTATTCTCAGTCTCTTTTAGTGTTATTGTTACAATATGGGCTTCCTCTGCTTCACCCCACGAGAACACGATCTTCTTATTTTCTACGACTTCCAATACTTTAATAACAACTTCAGCATTGTACTCATCATATCTCAATGTAATGGCCTTGCCTTCTTCCCATCTTTCAGAACTGGAGGAAAACCAAAAGTTCCCGACTTTCGAAGGATCGACGAAGGCTTCAAAAACTTCATATGCCGGCTTACCTATTTTAAACTTCGTTAGATTGTTCAACTAAATCATCCTTCCTACCTATCATATTAAAAATAGCTTAACCATTTTCATTTAAGTCTCAAACCTTCCATTATTATTAAACCTTTTTTAAAATACATTTTCCATTTATTTCTTGTATAATAGACATACGACTTTGTTTTTAGGGGATGTTTGCGTGGAGAAAAAGATGGTCACGGGCAGCAAGAAAACCACTTGGGGAGTAATAGGTACCATAGGCGCTCTATTATTGGGTAAATTTAAATATCTTTTAGTTATTTTTAAGATACTTAAACTACAAACACTTGTAAGCATGTTTATTTATCTCGGAACCTACGCACTTATTTTTGGTTGGAAGTTTGCAGTAGCCCTCGTCTATTTATTGTTTGTTCATGAAATGGGCCACCTGTATGCGGCAAAGCGAATCAAACTGCCAGTTAGCCCCGCGTTATTTATCCCGTTTGTTGGTGCGGTCATCGGCTTGAAGGAAATGCCCAAGAATGCTAAAGATGAAGGATTTATTGCGTACATGGGTCCTTTATTTGGACTATTATCCTTTTTACCTGCCATTCCATTGTATATCTTTACACATGAACCATTCTGGGCTCTTCTAATTATTTTAGGCGGGATGGTAAATTTATTTAACTTAATCCCAATTACCCCCTTAGATGGTGGAAGGATTGCAGCTGGAATCAGCACGAAGCTATGGGGATTAGGAATTATCCTATTACTCACTTATTCAGTCATGAATCTAAGCTTTATAGGGTTCCTGATCGTCGTTTTGGGTTCAACCGAATGGTACAAATTATATAAAAAACAAAAGAATCTACAGGCACATAAATTAGAAATACAAGAACTGGAGTCCGCAATAGAAAAATTAAAGCATGAATCACATCACCTAGATTCGGTCCAGGAAACAGTTAAAAAGGTTAGATGGAGCATTAAGAACCTTGAGATTACAGAAGTACTCCGCTCATTAAATGTGGAAATTGAAAAAATGAAAAGGGAGCTCTATCTGCAACAATTAACGGGGGCCTATTCTGTGAATGAGGATGCCGTGGCTGACAATCAACAAGTGATTGAGGGGTTAATCGGCCGCTTAGAAGAAAAACTAGCCGAGTATAAAAAAGAGGTTAAGATTACCGAAACCTATTATAAAACTAATAAAAAAACAAAAGCGAAATTATTTCTCATCTATATAGGTCTCGTCCTTGCTTTGTCTCTAAGTTATTATTATGGCAATGAAATCCTCATGAATCATCCAGAGATTCAAAAGGCGATGAATCGATAAAAATATCGGCCAGGAAAAGAGGCACACACTGAGTTCTTTTTTTCCTGGCTGTTTTCGTTCCTCAACTCTTTTTTACTTTTTCAATTAAATACTGTACTCCATATAATAAATACGCTTTATAGTGTATGTAGATGAAAAATTGAAAACGATTTAGGCGGTTTAGACGGATGATTTTACATTTTTTTAGAACATCCATAAAGACAAAAGCAAAGAGCCCATCAGCAATCACATTAAGGAACACAAACTTTTTAAAGTTACCATATGAAATTTTGAGTAACCACATGGAAAAAGGCATATAAGGACCTATACTAAAGGGAAGTTCATCTTTAATAAAAGATCTCGGCTTATCGTAAAACTTCCACCACCTCTTTTTGTGTCCATACAAGTGGTTGATAATCTCAAAAATAACAATAAAAACGCCCGCAAACGAATATCGTTTGAAACTACGCTTTCCTATAAATAACAACGATGACCAGGGAATCAATATTATTAATAGATTAAATACCGAGTGCCTCTTTGATTTCATTATTGTGATTTCACCTCACCCTCTATTTATCTCTTTTTTAAAATATCCAATATTATGAAAAAAAACCGCCCAATTTGAGCGGTCTTACGTACTTTACCCCATTACATCTTTTATTTGATTGTTATGTTTTTTCAGGAACAACCAAACAATTAATAGAACACTAAATATAGCAAATAAAAGAATAGGCAACTGGAAAAAGCTCCAAACGCTTGGTCCATAGTATTTAAACTGATGATGCCTCTCCACAGTCTTTTCATACGAACTTTTGTATTCATATTGAATCACCCACTTTGAATTCGCCATGACTACCGTTCCTAAATCATATTGACTAGGAATAATTTGTTTATTTTGTCCCATAACACCCTCGTTTCCAATAACAGCGGCAGCTTTATTATATTCAATTGGATATATGGTTGTAGGTTCCTTTTTAACAGAAGGGTTTTCTTTTATCCAATCTTCTACATCGGCTGCAGGGAAAACCGCTAATAAGTGTAGTTTTTCCTTATACTTTTCAAATACTTTGAGAAGTTGTTCTTCTTCTTGTTTCGTCACTTCATTTGAAGAGCCAAGAACATGAAAAACTTCCTCCATAATATCTTCCTTTTCTTGATCGACCATTTCCAGCTTAGATACTTCATCCTTATATTCTTTCTGTTTCGCCATCGAATTGGCAAGAAAACAGATTCCTAACCCCAATGAAATGAGTGCAGTTATAAGGATATATTTAGTTAGCCTTCTCTGAGTATTGAAAAATGCAGCTACTTTTTTGAATGGTTTCTTCGCTTCCAGCCTTTTCGTTTGTTCGTTTTCATCAGAAACTTCCACATCATTTTCCATGGTATGTAGTACTTCCCTGCATGTACTACATGAAGCAACATGTTCCTCGATAAACTGTCGACTCTCGTTGCTACACAGTTCATCTATATAAGATGGTAGTAAATCTCTTACAATATGACACTTATTGTTCATTCCCCATCTTACCCCTTTCCTTTAATTTCATTTTCGCTCGATAATACGTCACTCTTGCCCAATTTTCATTCTTCAGCTGAATTTCTCCTATTTCCTTAAAACTTAGACCGCCTAAAATTCGTAGCAAAAGCACCTCTTTATACGGTTCTTCAAGCAGGTGTATGATTCGGTATAGAGCAATTTTGTCTTCCGAATGAATAAATTCAGCTTCAGGAGAAGTATGTAAAGGATCGTCTGGAAAAAATTCATTTCGTTGCCGCTTATTTTTTTCAAGGTATTTATAATAGGAATGCTTCGCAATTTGGCAAAGCCAAACTGACATTTTACATTCGCCGTTATATCTATCTATTGATCTCACCGCTTGAAAAAAAGTTTCTTGTGTAAGTTCTTCTGCTAGGTCCGCATTATGGCAAAGACACATCAGATATTTAAAGACATCATCCGCATATTTGTAATATATTTCATCTAGTTCTCCCAAGGCCTTTCCTCCTTTCGCTCTATATATCCGATTAAAGTCCTTTTCGTTACAAAATAATTAAAAAAATTTTTTCCTCAATAAAAAACCGCCAACAAATGGAGGCTGTAGTGTTCTTTCAACATTTATACTAAAATCACCTTTAAGCATGGCTTCAATATGCGAAATAATACAAAGAGATTCATATTTTGAATATCCAATATTTTCTAATTGTGGTACGATAGATAATATCGCCTAAAGGGGGAATTTCTATGGTAAACAATGTGTTTGTTCCTATTTTTATCGCTTTTCTCAGTGCAATGGTGGTCTGGATTTCGGTTCTCGTTATAAGAAAAAAGCGTTCTTAATGAACCTACTAAAAAAAGCGACCTTCCGTTAAAGAAGATTCGCTCCCGCTGATTGAATAAGATACCCTTAAAGACTCGAAGAAATTGTCTTCTTCCTGAACTGGATCCCCATCAAGGTTGCTACAAGAAAGATGATCCACATAATTAAAGTTAACGGCAATATCAGCATTCCTATCCCATAATTATCGTCTTCCATAGGTAAATAGGTACGAATGGGTAATGTGTAGATTCCTACAATATAGAGGAACTCATTAATAAAGGGAATATACAATACATATTTCCATCTTCCAAAATCAAATTTGCGTGCTATGAAGTAACAAACTGGGCCATAAGTCAAAAAAGCAACTACCGTAATGGCCCCTGAGAGGATTGTCCTCTGATTAAGGGTGAACATTGCCCCTTCATTAAAGATGAGGTAAACAAGAGTTGTGATCACTAAATGAAAAATGGTTCTTAAAAAGTTTTTCATTCCTACTCACCTTCTGTATTTATTAAGCCAATATGTAAACTAAACCATTAGCTACGGTAATTGTATCAGAATATACATAGAATTTCTATGTATATTCTGATACTTTTTAATTCCTATGTCATCTACACTCACCCGCTACTTTACTAACTGACTTAACTCCGCTGTCATTTGCTCCACTAACTCAGGTCTGCCGTGAAATTGTGCAGGAGTATTTTGAAACAATTGGATACGCCAATCTTCCTCCTTTTTTACAACAACAAGAGTGTGGTGTGTGTTTACTTTAGGGTTGATGGTGGTCTGCTGAGGAGGCACCATACCAGCAATGGCACGCAAAATGGCTATGTCCGCACTCAAAAAACACACATCCTTAACCTTGCTAATAAATCGTGCTGTTGGATGGTGATCAAAGATCGGCTTAAGGTGTGAATAGATTTCTTCTTTACCCTTCGATTGGCTTCCATCAAATCCAATGCTTTCTCCATCCTCCGTAAATAAATCTGCCATTCCACGGGCTTGACGATTATTCCATGCATCTAAAAGCTGTTCGTAGACAGTTTGTACTTCCATTGATACAGAATGATCCATCATTTTCACTACTCCTTATTTGCTTGTATTGTACTAATTATTGTAGAACAAATAAAATGCTTGTTCAATTTTAATAAGCCATTCTCTTTTGATGTACCCGCACGTATAAAAGCAACTATAACAGCCGAGCAATTCGCATATGAATTAGCTCTACTTTATTATTTAAGTCACAATTTATAAGGGTTATTTCCAATGAATTTAGAATATAAATAACAAAAGTTTGAAAATTGGAGAGTGGAAATATGATTCATGATATAAGGGAATATGTAAAATATTTAGATGGTATTCATAAACGAACGATGCAATATGTGAAAGCAATACCTAATGAACTATTAGATTGGAAGCCTTCTGAAGATAAATTTTCTATAGGGGATTTATTGCGACATATCGCATCATCTCGATTGATGTTTCTTGGTATATTTGAACATGGAACGTGGACATACACAGGACATGATACTGGTAAAGGGGCTTCTCTTGAAGAAATTTCAATTTATTTAGAGGCGTGTCAGATTAAACTAACAGAGGGTCTATTAAAAGTTGGCAACGATGTGTTGACAAAAAAAGTTTTAACTCTTCATGGTCATGAAGTTAGCCTGTGGAGAATACTTATGGCAATTCCGGAACATGAAATCCATCATCGAGGACAAATCTCTACATATTTACAAATAAACAAAATTAAACCACCTCAAATTTTCGGATTAAAAATTGAGCAAGTTAAAACATTATAATTTTATTAAAAAGCTTTGGACATCCTCTTGTATCCAAAGCTTTATTTTTTGTCTTGTTACACGCGCTATTCCCATCCGTTCGTCGTTGCGGATTGCTATTGTTTTACTAAAGCAGCTTTATAGTTCGATAATTAACTAGTAAATTGTATCAATAGCTGATTAAACTTGTCACGTTCTTCCCAGAAAGGGCCATGGCCGCTATATTGAAACGAGACGAGCTGTGAGTTTTTTATTTTTCGATGGAGTTCCTGTGCCTGCTGAAAAGGAATCACCTTGTCATGAATTCCGTGAATAATTAACGTGGGTGCATTTATTTTTGGAAGATCGGCATGCACCGTCTCATCCCTCAGTAAAACAACCACTGCCGCGGTCGACCATCCTGCCGCCTGTAAGCCCATTTGGAAAAACCAGTCTGAGAATTGGGGCGTAATATATTGAAAGAAAAAGCCATCTGTTACTTCCTGCATCATCTTTGGGCGATCATTTAACGTATCCTTCAGAAACTTATTCGCCGTTTCTGATGTAAAACCTGTGGGAGCTGCTGCGTCAACCAATACTAATTTGGACACACCATACCCATTGTATCGAGACATATATCGGATCGCGATGGCTCCCCCTGTGGAATGACCAACAAGTGTCACATTTTCTAATTGAAGTGCACCAATCACCACGCGGATATCATCTGCCAATCGGTCATAAGTGTATCCATTCACTGGCTTATCCGAATTCCCAAAGCCCCTCCAGTCGATGCCAATACAGCGGTACCCCCTTGCTGGGAGAACATTAAACTGATATTCAAACTGTTTATGGCTCAAAGGCCAACCATGGATGAACACGATCGTCTTGCTACCGCTTGGATTCAAATCTTCCACATATAGATTTACTCCCTGCTCCACCGAAACAAAGTATCCCATGCCTTTTCCTCCGTTCATATGGTAATTAAGCATAAGATATTCCATTTGGTTCACATAGGTGAGTGTCTATAAACAAATCAGCCAATCATCAGTTTCATAATGTTTTTACTTTTATTACTATCGGATGATAAGATGAAGTAACGAGGTGTTTTTTTCCATTTATTATAATAACTGTAATTAAAATTAAATAGTTTCATATAAACAAATATGGAAGCGAGGGGAAAGCATGTTTCAAGTCATTGAAAAAAAGCTCAGCAAGACCGTAGATTCTGATACCAAGGTTGATAACGCCTACTTGCTCGTACACTCGGATTCTCTTAATCTTCATTTGAATGTAGCACGCGGAAAAACAGGCGACGTGCCTGCTAACCCTGAGCAGCCTTTTCATACAGCGAGCATCGGAAAGACGTTTACAGCGGTCTTGATTGCGATGTTAGTTGAAAAGGGTGAAATTAGCTACGAGGATCGGGTTGCCAAATTTTTGCCGGCGGAATTGGTCCAAGGCTTGCACATATATAAAAGCACTGATTACTCGCAGGATCTTCGAATCAACCATTTGGTTAGCAATACCTCTGGATTGCCGGATTACTATGAGCTGAAGCCGAAAACGGGTCCTTCGTTTCAGGAATTGTTGTTTCAGGAACCGTCCCGCTTTTGGACACCGGAGGAAACAATCGAATGGACAAAGCAGCATTTGACGCCGAAGTTTGCTCCGGGTAAGGGCTGCCACTATTCCAATACCGGCTTTAATCTATTAGGGATGATTATTGAAAAAGTAACCGGAAAGCCGTACCACGAGGTCCTGCATGAATACATATTTGTGCCGCTTGGGATGAAGCACTCGTATTTATGCCATTACTCGGAACCGGCGGTAGTGAGCGATTATCCTGTTGCCACTATTTATATGAAGGATAAGAAGGTGGATGTAACAGAGCATAAGAGCTTTAGCAGTATCTATGCGGGTGGGCAAACGGTGAGCACATCTGAGGATTTGTTCCTTTTTATGAAGGCTTTGGAGGGCGGCCAGCTGATTAGCCGAGAGTCATTGGTGACGATGCAAAAGTGGACGAAAATGTGGGTCGGTGTTGATTATGGATTCGGGTTGATGCGGGTGCGGATGCAGCCTTTCACGCAGAAGTATAATGTCTGGGGCCATTTAGGTTCGACGGGTTCGTTTATGCTGTATAACCCTGGATTTGATGTGTATATCATTGGCAACTTTAATCGTACCGGATATGTTGGGAAAAGCATTCGATTTGTTTATTCAGTTTTGCGGAATGTTGCGAAGACCGGGAAGAAATAGGTACGAACAAAAGCATTTCTCGTATAAAATTGGTTAGAATCAGCTGTTTATTGGTATAAAATTACCCTATTTAATAGATTTTAGAATTTATCAGCGTTTTTTGATCTTTATCAGCGAATATAACCCTTTTATCAGCGAATATGATATTTTATCAGCGAATTAAATTATTTTTATAAAAAGCTATGAAAAAAGGTAGCCGTCAAGCTACCTTTTTTCGTTTATCTTAGAAGTCAAAGTTATCCGGGTCTGGACCGACACGTTGGTCTTGGTTAAGGCTGTCGATGGCCTCCATGTCCTCTGCGGTAAGTTTGAAATCGAATACTTGTGAGTTTTCGATGATTCGATGTTCTTTTGTTGATTTTGGAATCGTCACAACGCCGTTTTGCAAATCCCAGCGGAGGATGACTTGAGCCACGGATTTGTTGTATTTTTGTGCAATTCCTTGAAGTACTTCGTTGTCGAGCAATTGTCCCTGCATTAATGGGGACCATGCTTCAAGCTGGATGCCGTGCTCTTGGCAGAATGCACGTACTTCTTTTTGCGCTAAACGTGGGTGGTATTCTACTTGGTTCACCATTGGCTTGATTTCTGCATCCTTCAAGATGTCTTCTAGGTGGTGCACATGGAAATTACTTACGCCAATTGCTTTTACGCGACCTTCTTTGTAAAGGGTCTCTAGCGCTCTCCATGCTTCCTTATATTTACCCACTACCGGCCAGTGAATAAGGTAAAGGTCTAGATAGTCCAATCCTAGCTTCTTTAGGCTTGTTTCGTAAGCAGCGATTGTAGATTCGTAACCAAGGTCAGCGTTCCATACCTTGGAAGTCACGAATAGCTCCTCACGGGCGATTCCTGATTCACGGATGGCTTGTCCGACTCCCTCTTCGTTTTGGTAGATTGCTGCGGTATCAATGCTGCGGTATCCGTTTCTAATTGCTGCTTTCACAGACTCCACTACCTCAGAACCCTCTTCCACCTTAAACACTCCAAGCCCAAACCAAGGCATCTTCACACCATTACTTAACGTGGTAGTATCCTGTAAAGTCTTAACCATAGTAAAAAACCTCCTCTAGTTTTAAATAAAGTATAGTTTGTATTTCGCGTCCACTCTAGGAGGACAAATGTCTTTTAGTGGGCTCAGGCACCGTGATGTCCACTGTAAAAATACAGATGTCTACAAGTGGTGCCTGACACCCTAACCTCTTGCATTTTACCTTTAGCAGGCTTCTTTTGCAAAGGCTTTAGCTTGCTGGTCTTTCTTTTCAAGGCCGCGGCTCCACCCAGTTAGGATGACGGCACCGAGGACCATTAGGGCTCCAATCCAGGTGGTATGGATGAGGCCAATGGAGTCAGTGATGACACCGCCCAGGTAGGAACCGATGGCGATACCTGCGTTGAAAGCAGCGATGTTGATGGCTGACGCTACGTCGACCGCACTTGGTACGAATCGTTCAGCTAGCATGACGACGTACACCTGTAGTCCCGGTACGTTCATGAAGGCCAGCAGTCCCATAAAAATAATCGTGATGAGACCAGCCACTTTAAATGGTGCGGTGAACATTAATACAAAGAGTACTACCGCTTGGATGATGAACATGTAGAGTAACGATCCAATCGGGTTGCGGTTCGAAAGCTTTCCACCGACCATGTTACCGATGGCAATGGCCACACCGTATGCAAGTAGGATGATGGCTACTGTGCCTTCCTTAAAACCAGTTATTTCTTGTAGTAATGGTGCTAAATAGGTGAAGACAACAAATGTCCCGCCATACCCCAGGGCAGTGATGATAAATACTAATAAAAGACGGCCATTGGTCAGGAGCTTGAACTGGTCTCCGAAGCTTGTTTTTGTTCCTTTTTTCAAAAAGGAAGGAACGAGAACACTGTTAGCGATGAGGCCAACGATGCCGATGGCGACAATTAGGATAAAGGCCATTCTCCAGCCAAATTGTTGGCCGATGAAGGTTCCAAACGGTACGCCGGTTACGGTGGCGACGGTGAGGCCTGAGAACATGATGCTGATGGCGCTCGCGCGGCGGTTGGCGGGCACGAGGTCAGCCGCAATGGTGCTGCCAATCGACATGAAGACGCCGTGCGATAATGCTGCGATGACGCGGGCGGCGAGTAACACGCTTATGGTGGTCGCGCTCGCGGCGATGCTATTGCCGATAATTAAAATAATCATGATCCAGAGCAGTAAGGTCTTGCGTGACATACTGGATGTTAGGGATGTCAGGACCGGTGCCCCGAATGTGACGCCGAGGGCATATAACGAGACGGTTAGTCCTGCTGTTGTTACAGGTATGTGTAGATCTTTCGCAATCAGCGGCAGCAGACCGACGCTGATAAATTCGGTGGTTCCTATGGCGAATGCACTGATTGCTAAGGCTAGCAGTGCGAGTGTGCTTTGTTTTTTATTTAAAGACATGATGTGATTCCTCCTCATTTTTGTAGGGTTGTATGTGAGTTGTAAAAAAGTGTATGATTATTTTCGACCGGCAAGTGTTATTATGGATGATAGATAATTTATTGAGAAGTACGCACTTTGAAGTGATATAGGTACCTTTTAGTTCTATAGGTACTTTTTAGTGCCTGTGAAATGAGGAGGAAATGATGACGATGCAAAAGAAGAAGTATAATATATCGGTTGAAGCGACGCTGGAAGTGATTGGCGGGAAATGGAAGAGTGTGATTCTTTGTCATTTGACGCATGGGAAAAAGCGGACGAGTGATTTGAAGCGGCTGATGCCGAATATTACGCAGAAAATGTTGACCCAGCAGTTGCGTGAGTTAGAGGCGGATGGCATTATTAATCGGATTGTTTATAATCAAGTACCGCCGAAGGTTGAGTACGAGCTGAGTGAATATGGCTGGTCGCTGCAGGGGATCCTGGATTCACTTTGTGCTTGGGGTGAGAAGCATATTACCAGGGTATATGGGGACAAGTTCTCTGTGCTGGAGGAGAACATTTTGAATGAGCCGTTGAAAGAATAGGGTTTGGGGACAGTCCCCCACTGCTTTAAAGCGGTGGGGGACTGTCCCCATTTTTTACATACTGATAAACTGTTCAAATCCATCCGCATGCATGGTTGGTGTAAACTCGATGATTTCGTAGGTGGCTATTTTTTTACTGTAGAAGGGGTCTTCTTGAATGATGGTTTCGACTTCTTCGCGGTTTTCCGCCTTACAAAGTATGACTCCGCCTACTCTTGGATTTTGTCTACCGGAACAGATGAACTTTTGTAAGGAATAGTATTTTTCTAGGTAGGCCCTGTGTGGTTCTAATTGTTTTTCTACTTCTTCTATTGGCTTAATGTACTTTAATAGTAAAACAAACATGTAGGTAAGCTCTCCTCTCATCTTTTATTACACTATTTCAACTCAATCCTATGGTTTTCCTCTTTTCATGTAAAAAATGCTTAATTTACAGAGGGACATGTAAAGTATGAAGGACCTTTTTTCAATTTTTCTTAGCATTTTGTTCTTCATCAGCTTTATGAAAGACATTTTGCCACGTTTCCTTCTCAATTTTGTCCTTCATTCCCTTCATCACCCAAAACAAAAAAAACGATTCATCATCCATTATACTGGTTGGCAAACCGTTCCATAATGTAGCTGGGGACAGTCCCTCACCGCTTTAAAGCGGTGGGGGACTGTCCCCACAGTTTTTATTGCTATGATTGTATAAATGGCTGTTCTTTCAAATGGTTGGTGTGTTCCTTCATGTGCGCATAAAACAGGTCGTAGTGCACCCAGCGGAGAGGGATGGAAAACGCCACTTCGTTCTTCTTGTTATAAACCACAACGTTCTTTTTGTTGTACTCCATCTTTTTAATATCAACAATCTCGATGACGTGCTGCTTCGATCCGTCCACCTTCACAAGTTGCTGACCGACAATTTGAACCTTGCGTTTCTTATTTTTCGATAGTTCATATACACATAAACCGCCGCCAATGACTGTGAGTAGCACCAAAATAGGAATCGAATCCTCGGCAAAACCAGTAAACACCGCCTTCACCCAGTGCACAATCGCCAGGCCTAGGAAGAACCAGGCGCCACGGCTGAGGCGCGGCGAGCTTTCATAATAAATGCTCGATTCATGCTCCTGCTGTTCTTCCGCTCTTTTTTTGAAAAAGGCCGCCTTGTGCCCTTCGATGCTTGCTGCATCCCACTCAACAAAATCCGTGTAGCTGCCGTCCCATAGCTCAGCAGTATCATCGCCTTCCTCGAGCGCGTAGCCTCCTGCCCAGCCCACATACTTTGTCCCGTTCTCGACAAAGCTCATCAAATAATAGCGGACCGGCTGGCCGTATATATTTTCCGTTTCGATTTTATCCACGACCTGGATATCTTCAGGGAAACGGATTACACCTTCTTCTTCCTCAGGCAGATTGATAATCGTTGAAAAAAGCCTCGTTTTCGCCAAATGCGGCTGCTTGCCTTCCTTAATTGGGTACAAATGCTCGAGATTCTTCTCCTTCAATTCCCAGTAAACCATTTCAGCTGTTTCGATCTGATTGGCCGCTTCTGCTAATTTGCTTGCATCATAAGGAAGATTTTTACCGATGCACACCAATAGAGCTTCGGTTTGTATAAATGGATCGCGGAAACGCATGGACTGCTCCAGCTCCGCTCCCACTTCCTCTGAAAAATAGTATTCCATTAAACTAATAAACAATCGAATCCGTGTCCGAACGGCAAAATAGCTATTTTTCCAAGCAGTGTACACATACTTACTGGAAAAATCGGCATCGAATTTCAAGTATTCTTCTTTTTCCACCTGATAATCCTTAAGCAAGGACGGGAGGACAATCCCCTTTTGATAGCCTTTTTCATAGCCGGAGGAGTTAAGCGATAATAATAAATCATAGAGCATAAATTTATAGTATTTGCTGTCCAGCTTGTCCACGGTCTTATCAAGGATTCCTTTGATTAGCATCGGATAGTTGGCGAGCTCTCTTATTGGGATGAGGAAATTCTCCGATGATTGGATTAAACCGACGATTTTTTCCTCCAATAGATAAAAAATTTCCTCATCTTCTGTTCCCAGTAAAAACTCAATGGCACGCTCTTTTGCCTGCAGGTCCAGCCCGTCAAAGTGCTTGAGGAGACCCTCCACTACATCCGGCATCGGGAAGTCACAGACAAAATCGATCAGATAAAATGATGGATTGTCCCAGTTATCGACGCGCTCCGGGAAGCCTGAGGCCGCCGTTTTGATGACATCTTTTAACACATCTATTTGAATTTCCAGTCCTTCATCTTGCTTATATTGAAAAAGCTGGTCAAGAGCCTCGTATCTTTTTTGCGAATTTTCACTTTTTACCTGCTTTAAAATCGAACGCAGCTTTAATTCGATCACGTAATCCCACCCTATCTACAAGTTTATAACTATATTAATTCATTTTATTTCATCCTTATTTTTACCGTCAATTCCAAAATCAACCTTTTGAAAAAACGCTATCATCCAACGGGTGAAAATTCCTATTTTCATCTTTTTCACTTTCCTATCACATCCAAACCTGTTATTTTTTACTATAGGTATATTACAAAGTTCCTGACTAGAGGAGGAAACTTAATGAATGACATAGCTATATTATCCATTAACGTGCGGACACCGCAGGATTTCACATACGGAGAGAAAACATTGCTTTCTGCCATCGATAAAAAGCCGGTTCTTGGAAAGGTGTTTCTATCTACACTAAATTTCGAAGGAGACCAGCAGGCTGATTTGAATTTTCACGGCGGGCCTGATAAAGCGGTTTGCGTCTATTCCCATGATCATTATTCGTTTTGGGAAAGTGTGCTTGATACGAAGCTTGAGGTCGGAGCCTATGGAGAAAATCTGACGGTAAAAGGAATCACCGAGGAAGATATTTTTATCGGAGATGTGTTCGAACTTGGGGAATCCGTTGTCCAGGTGACGCAGCCACGGCAGCCTTGTTTTAAATTGGCAACCAAGCTGAACCAGCCTAAATTACCTCTTATGGTGCAGCATACCGGCTATACCGGGTTCTATTTCCGTGTCTTACAAGAAGGCTATGTTTCAAGCGAGGATTCTTTAAAACTAGTGGAACGGAACCAGGAAAGTGTGAGTATTTCTTACGCAAACAAACTGAAATATAAAGACAAGACGAATCTAGACGGGATGAAGAAGATGCTGAGTCTCGCCGAACTTTCAAAGGATTGGACGGAGACATTTTCCAACCGTTTGAAGGAGCTAGAAACCTAGGTTAGGAGAAAACAATATGAATATCTTAAAGTTTCACCGAAATATTAAAATACGACTGGTCGAGTCCTTTTTAAGCTCAACCATCGGTGGAATGATTTTCCCATTTATGGCGATTTATTTATCTCATCATTTTGGGGCAAAAACGGCGGGCTTATTGCTGCTCGTAAATGTGTTCATCGGCATTGTGATTAACTTTTTCGGCGGTTATTTTTCTGACCAGTTTGGCCGGAAAAAGGTGATTGTTTTTGCCGAAACACTAAGGTTCTTTGCCTTTTTTACCATGATGTTAAGTAATTCCCCGTGGTTCTTCTCGCCATTGCTGACGTTTTTCACAATGACGGCGAATAGTATTTGCTGGGGACTGGCGGGGCCGGCCACTCAGGCGATGCTGATTGATGTGAGTAAGCCTGAGGAACGGAAAGCGATGTATTCGATTATGTATTGGGCCAATAACCTGTCGATTGCGCTCGGCGGTGTCATCGGTGGATTTTTATTTAAAAATTACTTATTTGAATTGTTACTAGCATTGTCTGCGGCAGCTTTACTGACTTGGGTACTCATCACCTTTTTTATCGAAGAAAGCTACGCCACTGAAAAAATGGTTGGTAAGGCAGTCAGGGAGCATGCGCGCGGAATGTTGAACGGCTACAAGGAGGTTTTTCTCGATCGGATGTTCATCCTATTTGTTCTAGCAGGCTTGCTTGTTCTATCGATGGAATTCCAGCTGACCAATTATATCGGGATTCGTCTGGCAAATGAGATGGGCGAACAGCATCTTTTTGGCTGGACCTTTGGAGGAATTGAAATGCTTGGTTTCCTCCGGACAGAAAATACGATTCTAGTCGTGTTGATGGCTTTGGTAGCTACCAAAATTGTGGAGCGTTTTAAGGATCGGCATACCGTGATTGTCAGCTGTATGGTGTTTGTCGCGGGGTATGCGGTGATTTCTTTTTCCAATAATATCTGGCTGTTGTTCTTTGCAATGCTGGCAGCGACGGTGGCTGAAGTGCTCCGAGTACCTGTGCAGCAAAACTATATGGCGGAGCTGCCCCCGGAGCATGCACGAAGCTCTTATATGGCGGTGTCTGGATTAACGTTTAATCTCGCGATGCTCATTTGTTCCATCACGGTAACGTTGAGCTCGTTCTTATCCAGCATGGCGACCACGATTTTTATCTCCAGCATGGGCGTCATCGGAATTTTGTTATTCTACCGGATCTTGCCTGGTTTGGATCAACGGGTTCACGGGGATGAGGCAAAAGTATCCTTGAAGTCAGCGAGCCATAATTAAGAAGAAATGGGAGGAAGCTTTAAGATGAGTTACGCAGCAAATTGCCCGTTCTGTTCCCCACATCAAGATAAGGAACAGCATATTGTATTTGAAAATGAGACGTGTTACTTTTTGCAGCATAATCGTGAGCAGGATGTGTTGGAAGGCTCTGGTGTGATTGTCCCGAAAAAGCACCTTGCAAATGCGTTCGAGCTGACAACAGAAGAGTGGAACGATACGTATGAGCTTTTACAAAAAGCGAAGGACTATCTCGATGAAACTTACGCACCAGATGGTTATACTCTTGGATGGAATGTCGGTGAGGCTTCCAATCAAACGATTTTGCATAGCCATTTACATGTTATTCCGAGGTACAATGATGAACCATTAGCAGGTAAAGGCCTTCGCTATTGGCTGAAGCAGCCGGAGAATAAGCGTGCTAAATAAAAATTCTCCACTTGTATAATTTGATACTTTCTGTATGGTCTATGCTTTCAACCATAACTAGAATTCTGACTGGCTTGGCTGTTTTCCACAAGATACTCTGTCAGAAGTTGTCCCGACTTCTGACGATGTTTCTTGTTTTTCCACCAACTCTGTCCGAAGTTCCCTCGACTTCTGACAATGTTTCTTGTTTTTCCACCAACTCTGTCCGAAGTTCCCTCGACTTCTGACAATGTTTCTTGTTTTTCCACCAACTCTGTCCAAAGTTCCCTCGACTTCTGACAATGTTTCTTGTTTTTCCACCAACTCTGTCCAAATCGAGGATATTCCAATAAATCTTTAATCTCAACAACAAACATCTTTATAAAAACAACCATAAAAAAGAGCTTGGAGGCGGACTCCAAGCTCTTTGTGTTTACTGTAAAATAACAACTTTTACGGTTCTTCTTCCCCATTGTAGTGCCTGTGCTTTCGTTGGCACGAGGATATCGATTTTGTGACCCTTGATGGCACCGCCCGTGTCACCAGCGATTGCGACACCGTATCCTTCTACCCACACTTTACTTCCAAGTGGGATGACGGATGGGTCGACAGCGATTAATTTCATGTTCGGGTTAGCACCGATATTGTAGCCTAAAGCCGTAATCGATCCAGAATCATACGGAGTATAAGCCGTTGCTGTTACATACATCTCTTTGCCGCTGATGGCTACACCGGTATCATTGCTTGGTGTAGAAGATGATGCTGAAACAGGACGAGCCTTTGCCGCTGCCTGCTCTTGGCTGATTTTTGCCTGAATGGTTTTCATTTGTGACTCAATGCCAGCTTTCTGTTGCTCGGCAAGCGCCATTTGTTGCACGATGCTATTATATTTTTCTTGCATGGCTGTTAAGGTTGCTTGTCTCTTTTGCAGGTTTTGATCAAGCTCTGCCTGCTGCACGGCAAGAGTTTGTCTTTCTTTTTCAAGTGACTGCTCCTGCTTGTCGATTTCTTCTTTGTCCTTCTCAATCTGTTGAAGGTCCTCTTTTTGGGCCGTCAAGATGTCTTTATCTGCATCAATCAGGGTGGACGCAGCGCTCGCACGCTGGATGAAATCAGAGATACTGTTAGATTCGAAGAATAAGTTAATCATCAGGTTGATATTATTATTTTGCTGCATTGCAACAGCTCGCTGCTTCATAATATCTTTACGGGCAAGGATTTTATCCTCCAACTGGACGATTTCCTCTTTCTTTTCTTCGATTAATTGATTGATCTCTTCCATTTTCTTCTGTGTTTTGGCCATTGCATCTTTGTTGGCCGTAATAGTGTTATATAAAGACTCTAACTCATGTTGAATATTTTCTATTTCTTTATTCACGGCTTGTTTTTCTTGCTCTTTTTGCTCTACTAATCTAGTTTTTTCATTTAGCGCTTGTTTAGCATTATGTAGGGCATCACTATTGGTTTGTGCATATGTAATCATATTCCCTGATACACATAACATCATTGTAAGTAACATGAGAATTATACGCTTAGTTGTCTTTTGCATACGCTTCCCCCTCCTTATTAACCTATTTATAACAGATTAATGTACCAGTTATGTTACAAGAATATTAAATGTGTATCACATTTTGTCTTAATTGCAAGGAAAGTGTCAATTCTGTGTCATAACAGCACCAGCATTTTACAGCAATGGTGAATGGTGTCAGAGAATGGTATCAGGCACCACGCGTGGACAGTGTCCATCTAGAAAGGACACTTTGCTTGCATCTCCATTATTAGACCTCTAGTTTCTTTCCTACCTCGAGGACACGGTTCTTGTCCTTTTTTCTTTTTTTGCTTTTACGGTATGGGATGGTACGTAGGAAGGTAACTTTGTTTCCTTTTTTGAAGGCAAAGTTATTGATGATTTCTAATACCTCTTCTTCCGTAAGCTGTTTGCTTTTACTTACTTGTGTAATCATTAATGAGTCTCTGTCACAGGTGAGTTGGATATCGGAATCAGAGAATTGAAAAGAATTGTTTTTGTAATCTAGAAGAATGTGTTGATAGGAAACGCATGATGTTTGATGGGCTGACTGATTTGATAGGACGATGGCATCAGAAAAACTAGGCTTGCTTTTAATCCAGCATTCTTGCTTACTTACTTGTTCTCCGATAAATATTAAGGCAACCTTTTCATTCAATCAAATACCTCCATTTTTAACAATATATGACATCGATATTTACTATTCGACAATAATTTTATTTTTTCCTGCAAAGGAATACCTAGTTTTTTGGTAATTCATAAAATTTATTAACGAAATAAACACAAGTTTTAAATTGGAAAGGCAATTGTGGGAGTTTTTTTCTCCGACATGGGGAAAAAGGGGCTAAAACATCAAAGAAGCCGCTGACACGAGTTCAGCGGCTTCTTATCAAAAAAACAGGGGGGTTTTTCAACTAGTTTACCCCGCTTGCTGAAATTTAAACTCCGTCAGAGCCTTACACCGTTATTTATTTCCACAAAAAAAATTCCGGCCATGGTTAGCCGGAAAAAATGAGGATGCATACGGAGAGGTCTTTGATTCTTTTTAACAACAGGTACCGGTTGCGGGGAAATCTTCAAAAACTCGCCGAAAAGCTACTCGTTGGGGTACGTCTTGGATGAAAATGTTTGAAAAACAATGTAGGATCAAAGATGAAAGGACATTTTTTCAGAAGATGGGTGTGGGGTTCTGGAGTACATTGAGATTGGAGTTCTGTCCCTTTGCTCTAACTGCTGTTCCCTGATGAGCCATTCCAACTGGCTGACCCGTTTTTCCAGGCTGTCAATTTTTTGATTGGATTTACCAACCATCTTTATCAATGTTTCTAGTAACTGTTCTAGATTCCTCGCTGCTTCATTGCTAAATTCCAACGCCCGCTTCCTCCCTTTTTTGCTCCGTCACCACATCGTGAGGCTTGGCACTTAGGAAACGGATTGTCTCCACCACTACCTCTGTAACGTACACTCTTTTTCCCTCTTTATTTTCATAGTTCCGGGTTTGCAATCTGCCAGTGATTCCTACAACGGATCCCTTTCGGCAGTATTGGCATGTGTTTTCAGCGGCTTTCCGCCAAAGTGCGCATTGCACAAAATCGGCCTCAATCTCCCCATTGTGATTCCGAAAATGCCGGCTGACTGCGAGCGTGACATGTGCGACCGAATTCCCTTCCGGCGTCTTTTTTAATTCTGGATCCTTCGTTAGTCGGCCAACAAGCGTGACCTGATTAATCATGGTTTCAACTCCTTTTTATTTGATGGTTCCATCATAGACCCATGAGGTGTTTCTTGTAAAACGACTTTAAATGACGTATCCGGGACTTTTCGTGCGGATAAGTGTTCTATCTCCGAGTTTTTGATCAAAAAGTGCTTTTACGTTTCACAGAAATATGATTTTTACAAAACTCGACAAATATTTTTCGACATTTGCTTCTGCTCGACATATGTTATAATTTAGAAAAAAGTAACTGGAGGTTGCGATGAAATCTTTTAAGTTATACTCATTGGACGTTATGGATGGTGAAACTTCGGTTGAAGTTCCTTTAGAAGACGGCTTGATTCTTAATAAGGAAGATGAACGCTCCACCTGGCTGCTTGAGGCGTATACAGATTTGTCTCTCTATGATTTTTTTAAAACGATTCACGATCAAAGCCGCGATTTAATTGTTGAAGCTGTGATTACGAAGAAAGAGAACACGCCTGCTTATTTCCAAACAAAGATTGTTTCTCTGAAAAAATTTGAAAAGCACATCAGCGTGTTGTTCGAAGGTCATCTCCGCCGTAATAAAAGTGATTACTCAGAGTTACTGCTCGATAGCCTGATGCAAAAAGGGCTGGAGGGCCATGCCCTTCTTAAGGAATTTAAGGAGAAAATGAAGAGTAAACCGAAGATTAAAGTAAAAAACCCTTAATTGTTACATTTGATTCTGACCTTGACCAGTCTTCGGACTGGTTTTTTCATCTTATTCACAGCGAGAAATTCACATTTTTGTTGATTTTTTCCGTTTCCCTAGGGATACTTAAAGTGTAAGTTGAAAAATATATTTTTAGGGGGGAAGTTATGTCAGGAATCGTTAGTTTTATTGTTGAAATTATTATTGCTATTTTCTTATATGTTGACGCGCCGAAACATAATAAGAGTCCATGGCTTTGGGCTATTCTAGGCTTTTTCTTCGGACCATTTGCCTTAGGAATCTACTTTATTAAAACTGGCCGTAAAGTTGTTGGCTGGATTATGGTTATCGTCGTCGGACTCCTTTACCTGGCCTTCATCGTCTTAGTCGTTCTTGCTGCCGTACTATTTGCGAATGGCTTTGGGCCTTGATCGATGCTTTGGTGATGTCACTCTGATGGTGTCAGGCACCACGCATGGACACTTTCCACCTGGAATGGACACTACAATTTCTCAATGGTGTCAGGCACCAAATATTTTGAAGAAGGACAGGCTCGATTGCCTGTCCTTTTTGTCTTACTCGTCTTTGTTATCTCTGTCGTTAACGTCGATGTCATCCTCGATCATGTCTTCTTGCGGAGTATTGTTGTCCTTGACTGGGTCTTTATCGTGTGGCGTATTTTTATCTTCAGATTCCGGATAATGGTTGCGGTCGATGATGTTGTCATCGATTACATCGTTATTATCGTTAGGTGTTAAATCATTATCCATACGGTTATCTGTCGGTGTATTAATATTGTTGTTTGTAGGCGATGGTGGATTTTGATCATCATTGTCATTATTACATCCCGCTAACAACACAGCCGATAAGACAGAACCCGCAAGTAACATAAATAACTTTTTCTTCAAGCGTAAAAGCCCCTTTCACCATCTTCGATTGACCTTGACTTACCATGGTCTTTTTTTAGCATTCCCATTGGTAAAAAAATGATGGCTTGAATTTATTTACATTTAGTCCTGCCCTGTTAAAATTGTCTGTTGATTTTTCCGCTCCAATCAACTGAGTGTCAAAAAAAAATTTATACTTTGACACGAAAAAGCCAGGCGTTTGGCCTGGATCAAGTATCTTTTTTCAAATTATGTGTTGATCACCTCTTGAAGTACCTTTAAAATTACCTTTTTTATATGATTTCCTATCTTACTCGTTACTTTCGGTGATTTACTCGTCAAATGCATGCATTTACTCGTCAACCTTCATACTTTACTCGTCAATAACTCCATTTTACTCGCCAACCACTAATCTACACCCACTCCTTCCATAAAAAAACACCACAGTTATTAAGGACTGTGGTGGGACAGAATTATATTTTTTCTTTTTTAGTCCCTGGTAAACTTGCCTGTTGATTTCCGAAGCTTAAAAAAAAACGACCAAAAGCTCAAGGCTTCCAGTCGTCTTAACCCTATCCCTATTCCTTTTTCTCACCCAATGCAAACGTAATTTCTGCTTCGCATGCCACTTCGCCGTCAACCGTTGCAACGGCCTTCCCTTTTCCGATCGGTCCGCGCAGGCGGATAATTTCCACCTCAAGACGAAGCTGGTCACCAGGCTTTACTTGCTTTTTAAACCGACAGCCGTCAATTCCAGCGAAAAATGCTAAGCGGCCACGGTTCTCTTCTTTTTTCAACATAGCCACTGCGCCAACCTGTGCCAGTGCCTCAACAATCAGTACACCAGGCATCACAGGATAATCAGGAAAATGCCCATTAAAAAACTCTTCATTGGCTGAAACATTCTTAATCCCAACCGCTCTTACGCCCTCTTCTACTTCCAAGATACGATCGACCAGCAAAAATGGGTAGCGATGCGGGATAATTTCTTTAATTTGTTCGGTATCAAGCATAAATTAGTACCTCCTACTAGTAACAAGTATTATTCTCTATTCTACTCGAAAAGATACACAAAAGGGAAGGGCTTTCGGTCCCTTCCCAGTCAATTTATTTCTTATCCACCAAATCTTGAATATGCGTCCAGGTCGATTGTTTAAAAACATCCGCCACTTTTCCACCGCCAAGAATCCCGTAGCCCACTGTTGCTCCCGCCATCAAGCTGACAAACGTAAACACAACTAAAAGAACCAGACGAAGCCAGATGGGAATCAGACGAATGCGGATTCGTTTGTAGGTGTGTGGTGCGGCCTCCACCTTTTCATTTGTACGATCTACCTTTGCGGGATCCTTTTTCACCATAGCTTTTGCATCTTTGGCTTTTTGCTTTTCAGCTTTTATCTTTTGCTGTTCCTCGTATTTAGCTCGTTTAAATTCTTCTCTCGTCTTGGCTTGATTGTTTACAGACATTCACTAATTCCCCTTTAACCGGACTGCCCCATGGGCCCAGTGAGTTATACATATTATAACCAACTTTTTTAAAATCGGTAACTTGAATTCTTTTATAAAAATTGCTTTCGCAAACTGTTGAAAAATTTTCATTACTTCTATTATAAAAAAATATTCCCCATTGCACATTAATTTTTTGCGAAAAAAGTCAATTGATGTAAAAAAACGCAAAATCCGCCTATTAAAGAGGAACCCAAGACAAATAAAAAAGCCCAATGACTGAGGCTTGTCCTGCCTGCTTCATTAGACTTTTCATGTATGGTTCGGGACTATTTCACCATTGGTTAGATGTCATACCACCACGAACACAATAAAAGATGCTTTTTTTTTCAACAAAGCTATTATCCAAACTTACGATTAGAAATGCGGTCGATGTTATCAAGCATGATACCCGTTCCGATGGCAACGCAGTCCATAGGATTTTCAGCTACAAGAACTGGAACCTTTAATTCGTCAGCAAGCAGCATGTCGATTCCGTGCAGCAATGCGCCACCGCCAGTTAAAATCACGCCACGGTCGATGATGTCCGCTGATAATTCTGGTGGAGTGCGCTCAAGAACACTTTTTGCCGCCTGAACAATCACAGCCACAGATTCACGAAGGGCACCCTCGATTTCTTCCGAACGAACAGTGATAGTGCGCGGTAACCCGCTCACCATGTCACGGCCACGAATTTCCATTTCCTCTGAACGTGAACCTTGGAATACTGTACCGATGTTGATTTTAATATTTTCAGCCGTACGCTCACCAATCAAGAGCTTGTACTCGCGCTTGATGTAGTTGAGGATTTCCATATCAAACTTATCGCCGGCCATTTTAATGGAGGAAGAAGTCACGATATCGCCCATAGAAAGAACTGCAACATCCGTCGTTCCTCCCCCGATGTCCACTACCATATTACCGCTTGGTTGGAAAATATCCATTCCAGCGCCGATTGCTGCTACCTTTGGCTCTTCTTCAAGATAGATCTTTTTCCCACCGCTTTTTTCAGCTGCTTCTTTAATCGCCTTTTGCTCAACACTTGTGATGTTCGTTGGGCAGCAGATCAAAATGCGCGGCTTCGATAAAAAGCCCTTTACGTTTAACTTATTAATAAAATGCTTCAGCATGGCTTCTGTTACATCAAAGTCAGCGATAACACCATCCTTCAATGGACGGATCGCGACAATGTTGCCTGGTGTACGGCCGACCATGCGGCGAGCTTCCTCACCAACAGCAAGCACTTTATTTGTATTTTTATCAATTGCTACGACAGATGGCTCATTCAATACAATTCCACGGCCTTTTACGTGTATTAGCACGTTAGCCGTCCCTAAGTCAATCCCAATATCCCTTGCAAACATTCTCTTTTCTTTCCTCCTCAAAGCGGAATTCCACATGCATTTCCTAATTTTCTATTGTATCATAATCCTTAAAATTTCCATAACGTTTTACTGGAATTTTGCTGAATTATGTCGGAAATGTTTTCTTGACAAAGGATTCCAAGAGAACGCCTTTAAGGTTTCACGGATAACCCCATGTACCCCTCTAATGTTGCGGCTATTTGACAGCCTCGCCTTCCTTTTCTTCTTTTTGATACTTCATCTTTGTCGCTTCCCCACCCCTGAGGTGACGAATCGATTTATGGTAATCTAGGATTTCTTTAACCTCATTTGCCAGCTCTGGATTAATTTCAGGAAGTCTCTCTGTCAAATCCTTATGGACTGTACTTTTGGATACGCCAAACTCCTTCGCAATTACGCGAACCGTTTTCCTCGTCTCCACGATATACTTTCCAATCTTGATAGTTCTCTCTTTGATGTAATCGTGCACACTCTCGCCCTCCCTAATATGGATGTGAGTAGTGTGAAATGAGACCCGCTTATCACTTCGACGAATTCTACTTCCGTGTGGATGGGTGTCAGGCACCATCAAAAGACATTTGTCCGCCTACAATGGACAGCCTTTCGAAATAGGTAATCTTGTCGAACTCCACACGACAGAAAGTAATCTACCTTCTGACAATACAATGAATAATCATGTCCCCGACTGAATATCCGCTAACTTCAAACGACTCTTCACCTCAAACACTCTCTTTGTAAAGGTTTGTAACCATTTTATTAGCTTGGATACGGGTTTATGCACAAAATCCACAAACGGGACAAGGCATCCTAAAAGTTTTTTGAAAATTGGACAATTTAACACGGTTCGACAATGCGGAAAAAGCCTGTGATAGGTGGATTTCTGCGTGGAAATATAGGAGCACCTACAATATTTCCCAAGAAATTTGTCGAGCGAAAATTGGATATTTTTTTCAAAAAAATATTATTCTAAAGTGCCAATCATGACCTTAACTGCCTCTAATAGATCTCGATCTGACCATGACGGCATCTCTTTTTTTCCACTCAGCACCAATTCATGCGACGCTGGTATATGAACAAATCCCACCGGCCTATCCTTCACTTCATGCAGCGCCACATACATGACATTGTTACAAAGATACGTCCCGGCAGTATTTGATATCTTTGCCGGATAACCTCTTTCATTGAGCTTATTGACGAATTGTCTTATTGGCAGTGTGGAAAAATAACCATCCGGACCATCCTCGATGATGGAAGCATCATTCAGCACGACGCCATTATTGTCTGGCGCGCCATCGCGGCAATTGATAGCGATTCGCTCCGGAGTGATCGTTGAACGCCCTGCCGCGAGCCCAAGGGAAAGCACTGCACCGGGCTCCTGTTTTTTGATTTCTTCTAGGATTCGTTCCCCCGCCTCCCGATAATCCACCGGCAACAATAAGCCTTTAATTTGATAGCCGCCAATACAGGCTCCATCAAGTTCTTTAACAATTTTCTCCGTCGGATTAATCGGAAACTCCAAAAATGGCTCAAACCCTGTTAAAAGTAACGTTTTCATCTGCTGCTTCCCCTCTTATCTTTTTTCAAAATATTATATAATGTTCATAGACTGATTAGAAGGATTTTCCTGTAAAATCCAGACACCGAAAGGAACACTTACCTATGACTCCATTTACCGAAAATGTAATTGAAATTATCCGTGGCATCCCTGAAGGCAAGGTCATGACCTATGGCCAGATCGCTCGCCTCGCTGGAAGCCCTCGTGCTGCCCGCCAGGTCGTCCGCATCCTCCATTCCATGAGCAAGAAGCACCGCCTCCCCTGGCACCGCGTCATCAACGTGAAAGGGCAAATCGCCCTACAGGAAGACGAAGCCTATAACGAGCAAGTGCTGTCGTTGGAAGCGGAAGGCGTCGAGATTGGTCTTGGCGGGTTGATTGATTTGGAGAAATATCAGTGGGAGCCGTAATTACTGCCTTCAGACAAACCAATCTCACGGAAGTTATGTAGTTGGCGAGTAAAATGGAAATAGTGACGAGTAAAATAAGAAAGTTGACGAGTAATCATGAATATAGACGAGTAAATCAACAAAAGTGACGAGTAAGAAAGGAAGCATATAAAAAAGGTAATTTTCAATGCTACTTTAATAGGAAATCTTCACATATTTTCAAAGGAAGATAACTGAGCCAGGCTAAACGCCTGGCTTTTTAGTGGAGATTGGGAGTAGTTATGTGGTTGGCGAGTAAAATGGGTGCAGTGACGAGTAAAATAAGAAATAGACGAGTATTCATAAATTCAGACGAGTAAATCTCCTAAAACGACGAGTAAACCAAACAAAATGCTAGGGACCAAGAAGATCACCAAAATTTTAAACAAAAAAACGCCCAGTCCCCCCAGGCGCCAAAACACAAACATTATTTCCAATTCATAAAAATATTCTTCACCATTTTCACAGGCACCTGCGAGCCACCTCTGTTCTGTACATTTTCCACCATCATTGCCACCAGCAAGCTTGGCGAATTCGTGTTATAGGCAATGAACCAGCCGTTTTCAGAACCCGTCTCCCCCTGCTTCTGCTTGATCTCCGCGGTCCCTGTCTTACCGGAAAGCGGATAATCCGCCATCTCCGCCACATGCGCCGTTCCGCCCGCATCGCCCACAATCTTCCGTAAATCCGCAGCAATCAGTGCAGCATGCTCACTAGAGACCGCCGCCGCCTTCCACACTTGACCCTGCTGCTCATCCGCTAAAAGCGTCGGCTTAATCATATTGCCATTATTCATAAACGGAGTATAGGATGCCAGCAAATGCACGATGTTCATCTGGATTTGCCCCTGACCATACCCAGAATCCGCGAGTGAAATTTCACTGTCCATTTTTCCAATCTGCGATGTCTCAAGAGGATACGTGTACTTCAGCTCCTCTTCAAACCCGAACTTCTTCAGGCCATCCGCAAAGCCCTCCTTCCCCAGCTTCAACGCTGCTTGTGCGAAATAAATATTATCCGAGAACACGAGTGCTTTTTCCAAATTAATCGGACTGCCCACATGTACCCGCGTCACAAAATAGCCGCCCCACGACTGATCCTTTTGCCATTTCGGACCAAGAATAGGAACTGCCTCCACCGGGTTAATCGTTCCCTTATCAAGCCCCACAGACGCCGTGATTGCTTTCATGACTGAGCCCGGCGCATAGAGCTGCTTAAACCGGGTCGTTAACGGCTTCTTCACGTCATCCTGCAACGCCTTCCACTCATCCGCCGAGAATCCTATCACCGCTTGGTTCGGGTCAAACGACGGACTGCTCACAAGCGCCAACGTTTCGCCTGTCATCGGATTCATCGCTGCTGCCGTCCCGGCCTCCCCTTTCATCTCATTAAAGGCCGCCAGCTGCAACTCCGCATCAATCGTTAATTTGACATTCTGCCCGTTCTCGACAGGCTTCTCGGCGAGCACTTCCTCGCCTCCAGCCTTCTTCTTAATGATAATCTTCACGCCGCTCGTGCCCTTCAGCTGCTCATCCAACACCTGCTCGAGGCCGCGTTTCCCAATCACATCTCGACTCGTGTAACCTTTGTCTTTCCTCTTTTCAAGCTCATCCGCCGTAATCGGCCCCACATAGCCGATTAACTGCGCCGCCGCTTCCTTATAAGGGTAAATCCGTGCCCCTACCTTCCGCGTCTGCACAGGCCCGAGCGCAATCAACTGGGCGATCCGCTCTTGGTCATCCATCGACACCTTTTTCAACGGGACAAACAGCTCCGGCTTTACCCAGCTTGCGCTTAGCGCCTTCTGGATCTGTTCGGGTGTCATTTTTAAGAGTGGTGCTACCTGTGCGATGATCGCCTCATCCACCTTCCCGGCAACCACACCTACTTCATACACCTGGCCATTCACAGCTAGCCCATTTCCATTGCGGTCAAGGATTTCCCCTCGGGTCGGCGCCACCGTGCTCAAACTGATCATATCGCCTTCCTTCATCTTTGGAAAAATGAACCCTGTATGCCAGTCTACATACCAGTTTTTCTTATCGTCTTTTTCTTCCTTTTGTAACTTCGCTTGTTGGGTAAATTGAATCGTTCCTGCGCTGCTGCTCATTTTTGCGGTAAAAGAATACTGGGCTTGTTCTTTGTCAGCCTGCTTATCCTCTTTTGGTTTTTTGAAGTTAATTTTGAGGTCTGTAATCTGAAGGTCTTTGTAGATTTTTGTATAGCGGCTCGTAAACTCTTCTTTGGTGATATGCTGTTTTGCATCCTTTGAAAGATAGTCATACATCTTATCAAACTTCTGTTTATTCCATAAGGCTATGTACTCCGAAAAACGATCCTGCGGTGTCGGCTCCTTACTGCACCCGGCCAGCGCAGCAACAACCAGCAGCACCACAAACATAAATCCTGCAACTCTCCTCAAACCAATCCCTCCCTTTAAACCCATTTTAACATAAATTGGATACAAGATGGGCGTCAGGCACCACTCGTGGACATTTGACCTCCTCAAGTGGAAAGTGTCTATCTGTGGGGCATGACACCCAAATAAAGACAAAAAAAAGAGGAAAGTATTTCCCCTTCCCCTTTGGTCACATTCATATTATGAGTTTTTATTTTGTGTTGAGTTCGTTGATTCGTCGTCCTTTTTTTCATCAGAAGACTTGTCGTCGCCTGATTTTTTTTCGTCGGTAGAGTTCGCAGGATCATCAATCATTTGCTCATCTTCCTTGATTTGTGGACTATCTACAGAATCACTTGAATTATCATCCGAAAGCTTGTCTTCCTGTAATGTAGTCAACGATTTTTCAAAATAATTCGTTGGGTTTACAGCAACACCGTCTTTACGAATTTCAAAATGTACATGGGTTCCAGCTTTTTCATTGAACAAGCTTTGTCCAGCCTTGGCAAGAACTTGTCCCTGTTTTACTTGTTCGCCAACCTTGACCTTTATATCTTTAACTGATTGATATTGTGTTACAATACCTTTGTCGTGCTCTACTTCAATGACATTACCTAGGACTGCATCTTCATCGACACGAGTAACGGTACCGCTTAATGATGCAACTACATCAAACGTTTCGCCGTCTTTCATTGTGATATCGATACCAGTGTTTGGCACATACGTATTGTTGTAGAATACTAATGCTGCTTCCTGGTCTTCAGCTTTGCCTTGGAAATCATAGAATTTCATTTTTACGACTGCGTCATCAGCCTTGGCTACCGGCATTTTGAAGTTTTCAAGAGCTTTGTTAACTTCAACTGCTGGTGTTTGATTCTTTTTACCAGCAAGATCAGTGGACTTGTAATCGTATTTGTCTGTCGCACTATTGCTAGTTTGGAACCATAGAACTGCGGTCAGAATGATTGCTGCACTTGCAATATAAATGGCTGGAAATACCCAACGCTTTTTGAAAAAGCGTTTTACACTGGAACTTTGAGAAGATCGTTTGTTTTCTTCCTCTCTCATTTTCATCACCTCAGCAATCATTCTGAACAGATAAGTAGAATTATATACACAAGTCAAAAAAATTTTTTTGCAGTTATTTTTCGACAACCCTATTCTTTTTATGCATGAAGCTGAAAATTTTTTTACTACTAGGGGGAATATTCACATGAACATACTATTAAAATGGGGCTTACGGGTTCTGCCCCTTGTGTATATGGCCATCATCTGGATCCAATCCAGCCTGCCATCCGACCATTTTGTTGAACTGCCTGATGCATCCCTCGACTCGACCATCAAGGAATCCTTGCATTTAATAGAATTTGCGATTTTGTATGTTTTACTAGTGTTGGCCTTCTTAACGCGAAGCCGCCAGTTTACACCATTCCTAAACGTAGCCTGCGCCGTATTCGCCGCCCTCTACGGAATCAGCGATGAAATTCACCAATCATTCGTACCCTACCGCTCCTCGTCGCTATTCGATTTTGTAAAAGATATTATTGGAATCAGCGTGTGTTTTTATTTTATAAGAGGGGCGTTGTTTGGAGGGAGATTTCTATGGTTGGGGAAAGTTTTGAAACGCTTATAACCATTCTGCTTTTGGAAAATAGATCCTACCTTTGAAGGTGCCTTTCGAAGGTAAATTCAATTGTCTAAGAATTTTATTGGCCACTTTTTGGGAATCAATGTGTAGAAATGCCCGCAGCTCCGAATTGGTAATCGAGGGCTTAATTAAGAGGAAATAATCACGGATGGCTTGAATATGTGCAGTTTTTGAATGGCAAAGGCAGTTTGGACAGTACCATGTGCCATATTTATAAACCATGGACAAAAAGCCGCACTCGGGACATTGGACACCGGTGATGATGTCATGGAGAGTAAGCTGAAAGTGTTCTAGAATATCGAAAATTTCAGGTGTATCACTGGATAAAAGAAGCCTCTTCAATTTACGTAAAGTCTTTGTGTCTACTATTTCCCTCTTTTCATAGTTGCTAATGAGAGTTATTTTATCCACCAAGCTTTCACTGTTGCAGATATACCGCAGGATCTGTTCGTGACCAGGCTCAATTCGGATGACTGCCTTGTTGTTACTATTTACAAAAAGATAATGGATTGGGAATTCCAGAGAATTGTGCTTTGCTAGCCACCTCTTTAATTTGGTCGCCTGCAGCTTTGCTTGCAACACTGGGTTCTTAATTCGTTTATCTTTTTCCGGGGTCTTGAGAGTGACTTGATTTAGGTATTTTTCAAAAAAATATGTCCCTTTTCGATTTTTCACTTCAAGAACCAAGCCAAATGCTGCACATAGGATAAAGTAGTCCATCTGAAAGTAGTACTTCCCTAGTAAAAGACGAAGATTGTGGAAAATCAGATATTTTGCCTCAGGAAGCATACTTAAGTGATATACCAAAGACTCTTCTCCTTTGTACCCAGCCATCCAATTATGGTATTCCTCAGCTAATAGTGGGCGGATCGGATGATTTGCTCGAATTCTCCGATCAAGCGCTTCATATTTTTGAATTCTCAACGAAACTTTGCATTCTTTTGCGATCAATTGCATCATTCCTTTCTTTTTTTGTTAAAAGTTCACCTTTCTTAGATGATTTCCTTCGAAAAAATCCCACTCTTCTTGTCTATTTTGTGAAAATTACAATTATAGATAGGTAATGAATTACGTTATCAGCCGGTTTTGAGTGGATATCGGCCACTTCTAACATTATATCGGCCATTTTTTGAGTTTATCGTCCACTTTCACCAATTTATCAGCCACCACACTCTGAATACCCAAAAAAACTCCCCCGGTCTGGTGCAATCCCAAAATTCAGATCATATTTAATCTTAATGCCCTTCCCCAAGGTCATTAAAGTTACCTTTTTTTATATTTATTCTCCTTTATCAGCCGGTTTGAATACAATATCGGCCACTTGCCCTGAGATATCGGCCACTTTTTTGAATTTATCCGCCACTTTCACCAACTTATCAGCCACCACCACAAATACCCTACAAAACACAAAAAAAGCCAGGCACCCACGCCCAGCTTTCCCACACACCACTACTTCTGCGCCGTAATCGTCGCCATCAAACTCTCTGCCGACGTAATCTCGACCCCCTGATAATAGTGCTTCACAATATCTTTATAATTTTTGCCCTCTTCCGCCATTCCGTTCGCACCATACTGGCTCATCCCCACACCGTGGCCGAAGCCCTTCGTCGTAATCACAATATTCGTGCCCTTGCGCTCCCAAGCAAAATCCGATGACCGAAGATCCAGCTTCTCGCGGATCTCCTTGCCAGACAGTACCTTGCCATTAAAATCTACCTTCGCCACACGCTTACCCGTCGTACGCTCCACAATCTTGCCCACCTGCGACCCTGTGCCCACCTTCACACCGAGCTTCGCCTCAAACGCCTTCACCGTCATCACCTTCTGGCTATTAAACTTCGGTGAACTCTTATCCCACGGGCTCGACACACTCCTTAAATAAGGAATGTTACCTGGCCAATAATCCTCCGAATTCTCAGTATATCCATTACTAGTAGAGAAAAAAGTAGCCTGAATCGCCTCACCCTTGTAGGTCAAAATTTGCCCTGCCGTCGAACGAACCGCCTCCACTACCTTCTTCATTTTCCAAGAATAATCCGCGCCCCACGCTCTCCTTAGCTCATCATCACTCTTGTACACCTGGTGAATTTGCGTGTCCGTGACCTGCGCCCCTTTAGGAGCCCCTAGCGTATCCTTACTGACCAATCGCTTCACAATATACGTTCTCGCCGTTAGTGCCTGGGCCTTGAGTGCTTCTTCTTTGAAATCTGCCGGCATCTCTGCTGCCACAACGCCAACGAGGTAATTTTCTAAGTTCACTGTCTCGATCTTTGATTTCGCGGAACGAAACACCGCTACTTCGACCGCAGCATCCGCGGAAGGTGACGCCGCTTTCGCATTTTCTGCCGAGGTCTTCTTCAAATCTTCACCTAATTTTCCACTCGCCTTATGCTCATCCGAGAACGGTAACACAAGAACAGCTGGAACAACTAAAGTCAGGGCAATGAGGAGTGTCGCTAGTACGATGAGTGGTTTGATTTTTTTCATGAATGTGCCTCCAGTTTGTAAAATTCACACCCGGCGCAAATCAGCCGAGTTGCGTCTCATTCATACATATGGAAGCGGACAAGCATTTATTACACAAACTTTTATAAAAATGAACTCCATTCCCGGCACCCCACAAGGTTCTAGCTGAGATTAAGTCAGTACACCAAACCAGTGCCCATCGCACGCACACAGATGTCCATGATTGGTGTCAGGCACCCTATCGAGAGCACCATATACAGTACTTTTTCAACGGTGTCAGGCACCACATAAAGAGGCACCGCACAAAGTACGATGCCTCAAAACCCCATAAAAAACAGACCCCGATATCCATCAGGGTCCGTTGTCTTAATTATTTACATTATGCGTTCATGTCGGAGACAAATTTTTCCTCTGCAACGAAGATTTCGTCTGCTTCTTTGACGCGTTCGATGTCAGCGCCTAATCCAGCTAGTTTGCCGTGGAAGTCCACGTAACCGCGATCCAAGTGCTTCAACTCTGTCACGCGTGTCACGCCATCTGATACTAATCCAGTTAAGATTAAGGCAGCTGCTGCACGAAGGTCTGTTGCGGATACTTCCGCACCTTGTAAGTTAGAAGGACCATTTAAAATAACTGAACGGCCTTCGATTTTGATATCCGCATTCATACGGCGGAATTCTTCTACGTGCATAAAACGGTTTTCGAATACCGTTTCCGTAATCATAGAAGTACCCTCTGCACGAAGCAATAACGCCATCATTTGGGATTGCATATCTGTTGGGAAGCCTGGATGTGGCATCGTTTTGATGTCAACGGCCTTTAATTTTTCAGGACCGATGACTCGGACGCCGTCCATTTCCTCACTGATTTCAACACCCATTTCCTCCATTTTTGCAATAAGAGAAGAAAGATGCTCAGGAACTGCACCCTTTACCAATACATTTCCGCCAGTAATCGCAGCAGCAACCATGAAGGTACCTGCTTCGATACGGTCAGGAATAATGTTATGGTCGGCACCAAATAACACATCGACACCTTCAATACGAAGCGTGCCCGTACCTGCGCCTCTTACTTTAGCGCCCATTTTATTTAAGAAATTAGCCAAATCGACAATCTCTGGTTCTTTTGCGACGTTCTCGATGATGGTTGTACCCTGTGCAAGAGTCGCTGCCATCATGATGTTCTCAGTAGCACCAACACTTGGGAAATCCAAGTAAATCTTTGCTCCCTTTAAGCGGCCTTCAGTCTCCGCTTCGATGAAGCCATTTCCAACCTTCACTGTTGCACCCATGGCTTCAAAGCCTTTTAAGTGCTGGTCGATTGGACGAGATCCGATTGCACAGCCGCCAGGAAGAGCGACTCTGGCACGGCCATTGCGTGCTAACAAAGATCCCATGACTAGAACAGACGCGCGCATTTTTCGAACATATTCGAATGGCGCCTCTACTTTCAACTCTCTGGATGCATCGACGACAACTGTATTGTTTTCGAATACGACTTCAGCATTTAAGTTGCGTAAAACTTCATTGATAGTATATACATCGGAGAGTGTAGGTACATCACGTATCACACTTTTTCCATCACTTGCTAATAATGTTGCAGCGATAACAGGCAGGACGGCATTTTTTGCGCCTTCTACTTTAACCGTTCCTGTAAGCCTTTGTCCGCCGCGGACGATGATCTTTTCCAAGAGTATTCCCCTCCGCGTCCATTTTCTCTATATTAATATTCAATCGTTATGATTGGTGTGCCAACTACAATGGTAGTCTTACCGCCCAATCGTTCGGAGCGTATGCCAATTTGTAAATTCATGTTATCTCTTTGATTTTCTATGGAGCCAGTAAACATCGGCGAATTCGCCGAAACAGACATGAATGTCTCCTCTTTTAACGCTTCGATCTCTTTTGCATGAAAAACGGACAGTAAATTCTTTACTGTTATGGGTAAAGCCGTATCAATCTTATCACTGAAAACGCCTTTCATACAAGAAAAAACTGTAGGTTTTCCTCGAAATATGTCGGATAGCCTACTTTTAAATTCCTCAGTAGCGAAATAGGCCGCTATCGCCTTATTCCACTCTTTTCCAATGACACTATATACTATATACGCATTAACAGGTTGTTTTGTGTGGGTTGCCATAATTTGAAGCATTTCGCTGTGGTGTTTAGATGTTGGAGATACTGCTGTTACTTCCCATTTTTGGCTGGTATTTTTTATAGACCAATCCCAATCGGGGAACTTTTCCTGAAGTTTTTCGGCGTATTCCTTCACGTCCTGCTCACTTTTTATGCCGGTCATTTTTTCTCTTGCATAAAAAGACCATTCATCGAGCAAAATATTTTCGGCATCTAAAACAGAGCCGATTTTTGCCAGATCGTCGGCACCATCCGGATTCGCTTGACGTGTAAAAGCACCATTACCATTTGCTTCAGTTGTGTTGTACCCGAAAACAACCAGGATCAAACTCAAAATTGTCATCACAGATAAAAAAAACATACAATATCTTTTCATCTCTCTACTCCCCCTTACTACCATTGTTACCAGGTAGCGGGTGAGCATACTTGGGAATTGTCGTCACATTTAGACAAGTTCCAAAAACTTAACCTTAAAGCCATCTAAAATTAGACAAGTTCCTAAGGGAGACAACCTTAGCTTTCCACATAAAGATGATTGTACTCAAAATATCGACAAATGGGAACATGTACGAAGACCTAAATTTTTACCAATTTGTATGTACAGGATTAGTAAGTTTGTCATTTTAAACCACTTTTTCTAATTACTGAAAATTAATGGCAGTTGTCTGGACCATTGAAGATAATCCAGGAAAAAATTACTAACAGATGATCCAATGAAAATGGCTAACAATATGAAGAGAAGCCGAGCTTGAAAGACATGGTTAGCCTTAATCAGCTTTTCTAAGCGAATCGACTGCAGTGCCCACCAGGAAATTGCAATAAAAACCAAATGTGACAGGATGCTTACTAACGCCATTTGCCCAAAATCATTTATCATTCTGCTACCCCCTTTTTACACACAAGGATTATTCTATCATATAGACGAAGGAAAGATATAACAGTTTCTATATTTTTCAAAATCCCCCTGAATTGTGTCTGAATTGTGAAATCCATTCCTGCAAATCGCCAATATTCCCCCAAATAACAAACTAACTGCCTAAATTCCGTTCGTCCTTCTCTTAACGGGATTTAGGCAGCTAGTTTGGGTGTGTATTTTTTAATTTACGCTTCATTCCATACTCGATAAAGGTTTAATGGGACGTACACTCGGTCGCCCTGAATCTCTCGGTGGATAATAGGAGTCTCAAAATGTTGCTCCAGGTTGCGGTCTGACCGTATTTTATGACGTGCTCGCTCACTGGCTCCTACTAATTTCTCCAAACTTAAATTCGAAAATTTCATCTCGTTCCTCTCCTTTTTTTTAATAAAATTGAATCGATAGGAAACAAAAGACCCACGCTTTTGCTTCCTATCAAGTTTTGACTTCATGCTGATTTTGTTGCTACAACGACCACTCGGCCATGATCCATTTCTTCCTCAAAGCGCTCAGCCTCTGCTTGCGACAAGCCTAACGACTCCAACTTCGAGCGCAGCTCATCTCCTCGTGAGCGAAAAACATTGGCCATACTATCAAACAAGCCTTGTTCGGCGACACCAACATCGGTAAGATCCAGATTATCCGCTAGGTTCTCAGAGCGATTTTTATCGTGCGCCAATAAATAAATCTCATCCTTCGTATAGCCCTGCGTCATCAACTGTTCAATTTCCTTCTTCGCTTGTACACCATTTTCAACGACTTTAACTGTTTCCATTGTTGTTTCCTCCTTGTGATTTGATGGAGCTGCCTTTTTCATTAGCAGCTTGTCGTTCTACTTGTTATATAACCGCTCCTGAAAAATTAAAACCTATTAATTTTATGGTTTTGTAAATTAGTCTGTTGATTTCCGCTCCAGGTGCTTCGCTTTCCGTGGGTGTTTCGGCGAGCCTCCTCGGCGCTAGCGCCTGCGGGGTCTCCCCTGAACCATACTTTCACAGGAGTCTTCGCACCTTCCGCTCCAATCAACAGAGTATAAAAATCAACAATGTTCTTTAACACAACCAATTTTAAAAATTTTGAAGGGTTAAAAATGAATTCACTGTGGGTATATAGGAAGTAGATTTTTACAGACGAGCTACAAGCTGCAATTATTATGGAGGTGTATGAAGGATGAGGAAACTTCTATGTAAAAACTGTGGAAACGCTGAATTTTACGTCATTAATATGCACGAAACATTGTGCAAGTGTGGTTGCCGATTATCGAAGCTCAGCGATTATCGCTGGGAGGAATCAAAGAAATGGAAAGAAGTCTATCATGAAGAACAGAAGCGTCAAACCGAACTGATTTTTAAGATTAGTTTATTAAAGAGGAAAATCGACACCTGTCTGGATGAGCGAGACAAAGATGGCTTCAAAAAGCTCACCAAAGAACTAAAAGCCTGCGAGAAAGCATTAAAGACGGGCGCTCCCCACCCGACTGCACGATTACGTGAGAGAGTGCAGCATAATAGAGATGTAGTCTAACAACAAAAAAACTCGACGAGCTGAACAAGGCCGTATGGATTCAGTTCTGTTCAGCGGTCGAGTTTTTTCCTATATAAATTATTGAATGAATGCTTCCTGTGATGGAACCTGTCCACCTGCTACTTGATAACGAGCATAAAATTCCTGTAAAAATTGGTTGGCAATTTTATCGCTGTGAATCACGAGCATGTTTTCATCATTGGTTGCATCCCCGTTTGAGCTCCAGTTCGTTGAGCCCACTACTACCATCGGATCACTGCTCGTATTTGGATCGATAATCATCGTCTTGGCATGAAGCTTACGCGATTCTTTTCCAGCAAAAACTGGCGCAGGCGTGTTCCAACGAGTATTCGGATTGTCCACACTTGTTTGCGATGCGGTTCGTTGCGTCATGTCTACAGAAGCCGACCACCATTGATTCCAGAAGCTCGGATCAAACAATCCCTTCATATCAAATCCCGTACGAGTTCCTTCCATATCATTATAGGAACCTTCCCACTTATACTTTAATTCGTTGACTAAGGTTTGATCAGAAAATGCAAAAATCTCAAAATAGGCACGATGTTGTGCTTCATTTTTTACTGCATTGGTTATACGATTTAACGCGCCATCGCCAGGGGAAAAATAGACCTCGACCAGCGTCCCATTTACATTGACTTGATGCAAAGTATTATCGGTTTTCCGGCTATGAAATTTCGCGTTTGTTGGATTTGGAACAGCCGTGCTACTTCCATACATTTCTTGAAATTCCGTTTTGTAAATCGAAGCTAGGTCAACAGAGTTAATTTCTACTGTCTGGTTTTGATTGCCGTTCAACAAATCTTGATTCATATCTTCATCCGTTCCGTATGTACCCGTCTCGGTAAAATTCCACGTACCTGTCCACACCCACTTCCCATCAATGATCATAAATTTATTATGCATTTGATCACCAGGAGCATAGTAAGACCCATCAGCTTTTCGTTCAGCATCCACTAACAGATGTCCGGTTTGATTGCTTGAACCTATTTTCACCGTTTGAACAGGGAAATCATCGAATGTAGCCGGAAGGCCGTATTTCGAACGTAAGGTAGCGTCTTCTTCCACAAACATCGCGGAATCGCCTAATATATGGGCATCATCTGCTGTTCCCACTACCTGGTCCTTCCCCCGAATTAATTTTTCTAAATTAAGTCTATGAATGCCGTAACGGTTTTCTGTATCATTCGGGTCCACGTCTTTTGCATCAGCAACCACTCGGATCTGCACGCCTTGGCTGGCTTTGTCCACTAAGGTATTCACTATTTTAGGCAGGTTTAATTCATATGTGGCTACATCAATCGAACTGGTGGCTTGACTGATGCGATTCACTAATTGATCTTCTAAATTGATACTCCAATTCGCTTCATTTCCGTCATAGGCAAACTGCGGCAGTGCTGTTTTGTTAAAATATACATTGATGGCACCGTCCGCATTAGATACGTGATTTAAGTGGTGGACGGTCCCTTGTGTTGTCCCCACAGAGTTCGCTTGTTTCGGTGTCCCATATCCCCCATCATAGGCTGCAGTTGCTGTCTTCCAATTGGTAGAAACATCGCCGCTTTCTGCCGCATTGACACGTTCCATGGTAGCTTTCGTATTGTTGTCACCGGCGTACCACGAAGACACTGTATCTACTAAATTACCATTTGCATCATACAACTCTAACGCTTCAGCTGAATTTCCTAATGCCCCCGTATAGATTTGGTCGGCTTTTACCCCAACCACGGCATCATCGGTCGAACGCTCTAACAGAAAATAGCTGCCCACCTTAATCGTACCAGATAGATTGATTGCAGGAGTTCCGTCTTTCGCCTGCAGCTTCCAGCCTGTTAAAGATACATCCTGGCTGGTGTTGTTTTTAAGTTCCATCCATTCATTGTTGTAGCTTGCACTTGAACCCATCCATGCCACTTCATTAATGGCCACGGGTGAATTGGTTACAGCTTTTGCAGGTTCATTTCCTGTAAAAAGAGTAGAAAATAGGACAGTTGATAACGCTCCGATAGAAAAAACTTTCTTCAAGGTACTCTGTGTCTTAGACGGCATAAACGTTTGACTCCCCCTGTGTTCGATTGATTTTTTCTTTGTGTAAAATATAACACCGCTATTATAACACTGGGATATAGATGGTTAGATGGACAAGAAGTCCTATCATTTGTAAAAATAGTGTAAAGTTTCAATAAATTAATTTTTAGGTTTAAGGCTGCTTAAAGCGGGTATTTAATAAGCAGAGTTACTTACTTGAAAAAAAGAAAGGAGAGAAATCACATGGGATTTATTTGGGCATTAATTATCGGAGGAATTATTGGCTGGTTAGCCGGACTTATTTTGGGGCGTGACCTGCCAGGTGGTATCATTGGAAATATTATCGCAGGGTTCATTGGAGCATGGTTGGGATCCTTCCTACTAGGAAGCTGGGGTCCTGAAGTCGGAGGTTTCTTTATCATCCCGGCTCTGATTGGTGCGATTGTCCTTGTATTTATTGTAAGCTTTATTTTAAAAAGCATGAAACGCACTGCGTAATCTAATCATTATCGGTTCAAACAACAACATCCCCCCTACCTATATAAATATAAAGAGACTGCAAACTAGTTGCAGTCTCTCTTTTTGTTTCCACCGTCGTTAAGCAGTTTTCTTATGTTTTACAGTACCCTTGCTCATTTTTCTGAAATAAGGTACAACCCAACGGTCTAAACCGATTTTACCAGCGTTGTAGCCAGCTGTTAAGATAATGAAGCCAAGGAAGATGTCTCTAGGGTTGTGAGATACAGTGCCAGCTAAGAAGAAGCTGAAGTTCATGACGAGACCAAAGAACATAGCGGCAGTTGTTAAGCATCCAAGGATTAAGCCTAAACCAATTAATGTTTCGCCCCAAGGAACAAGAACGTTAAAGACATCGACGTTTGGAAGAGCAAAGTGTTTCAAGAAGTCAACGTACCAGCCAAAAACGACTGCGCCATCTGGACCTTTTACCGGGTTAGCAATGGCTCCTTTTAAGAATCCAGCAGCGTCAAAACCGCCAGTTAATTTATGGAACCCTGCAGTAAACCAAGAGTAACCGAGGTATAAACGTAAGACTGTTAAGATAACAGATGCAATTTTGTTTTCTCTTAAAAATTTGTTAAACATAAATGATTCCTTCTTTCATTTTTTGTTTTGTTCTTTATAGTTACAATATATTACTTTTTCGCTTAAATAACATGGCTATAGTGATAAGTTCACAGTTTGTTAGAAATGTTATGACAAAGATATGTACGAAGGGATTTGTTCAATTTAAAGTTAGAATTTTCCTACGTTACCTTGGGCTCTCTTTCTCCACCGTTCGGGTTCAGAACCTTCCCTTTGGCTTCGGTCGTATAAAACTCCTCTATGAGCCCTTTTGCTGTTTTTTTCTTTCTCTTCGGTCACGTAGAACCCCTCTATGAGCCCTTTTGCTGTTTTTTTCTTTCTCTTCGGTCACATAGAACCCCTCTATGAGCCCTTTTGCTGTTTTTTTCTTTCTCTTCGGTCGCATAGAACCCCTCTTTGAGCCCTTTTGCTGTTTTTTTCTTTCTCTTCGGTCGCATAGAACCCTTCTATGAGCCCTTTTGCTATTTTTTCCTTTCTCTTCGGTCGTATAGAACCCCTCTATGAGCCCTTTTGCTGTTTTTTTCTTTCTCTTCGGTCGCATAGAACCCCTCTATGAGCCCTTTTGCTGTTTTTTCTTTCTCTTCGGTCGCATAGAAAGTCAAGTCCATTTAATTGTGTAAAAGTGTCAACAATGTTTTCGCTTGTAAAAAAAGAATGAGTATAGTGAACTAC